>JBCCNY010000095.1:0-9427 GCA_039025595.1 Pseudomonadota bacterium
AACGCGCAAATCGGTGACCAAGTCTTCTGCTTGCTCTTCCTCCAAGAGGTCGGCTTTGTTCACTATGATCATGTCGGCGCATGCGACCTGATCGCCAAAGAGCTCTGACAAAGGCGTTTCGTGATCGAGGTTCTCGTCTTGGGCACGCTGCGCGTCGATCGCCGCTGGATCATGTGCAAACTGACCCTCAGAAATCGCCTTGCCATCCACTACCGTAATCACGCCATCCACTGTCACGCGTGTCGACACCTCGGGCCAGTTGAATGCGCGCACCAAGGGTTGCGGTAACGCCAGTCCCGACGTTTCGATGACGATATGATCGGGGGGCACGTCTCTCGAGAGCAAGCTCTCGAGCGTCGGGATAAAGTCGTCGGCTACTGTGCAGCAGATGCAACCGTTCGACAGCTCCACCACATCTTCTTCAGGGCAGGTCTCAATCCCGCAGCCTTTCAAAATGCCGCCATCGACACCGAGATCACCAAACTCATTGATTATAAGCGCAATTCGGCGCCCATCAGCATTTTCCAGCATGTTCCGGATCAAGGTCGTCTTACCGGCGCCGAGAAATCCGGTTACAACGGTCGCGGGTACTTTGGAACGCATGGGATGCTCCTCAAAATGCGGTTTGGCTGCGGTCAAATTGAGCACTTTATCCGTCACTGTCACGCGCAATTTAACATGATCATGTCGATTAATCGGATCCCCGAAATCGTCCGGTCCGGACGGCTCTCTATCAATTCCGCCAACAGCGCGGCGCTGCAGCCGGATACGCCCGTTTCCATGGCCACCTTCATGCGGGACGATCTTTGTCCATCTGAGCAATCATGCGAGAGACAAGACAGCTGACGAGACCTAGCGCTCCTCAGCATGAAGCAGAAATTTTGTCGCTGCCGAAAAACAAGATCGTCAATATCTTGTGGATATGTATTCCAATTTGACCAGATCATGGGCGTGGCGGTTGACACTGGAGGGAGGTAGGTCTCTCATTGAGCACAAAAAAGGAATCGGTTACCAACGTAGTTTGGTAACTGGTTTGGCTTAGAAGGCTTCCGAAAGGTCAAAGGCGCTCGTGCAGTTCAACAAACTCAGGCTTACTGGTTTCAAAAGCTTCGTGGATCCGACCGATCTTCTTATTTCGGACGGATTGACCGGGGTTGTGGGCCCGAACGGATGCGGGAAATCTAATCTGCTCGAGGCGTTGCGCTGGGTTATGGGCGAGAATCGCCCGACCTCCATGCGCGGCTCCGGTATGGAGGATGTGATTTTTTCCGGGGCGGCCACACGGCCTGCGCGGGGCTTTGCCGAAGTCAGTATCCAATTGGACAATTCTGAGCGTCTGGCGCCCCAAGGATTTAATGACGCGGATCAGATTGACATTGTACGGCGGATAACGCGCGACGTGGGAAGCGCGTACAAGGTGAATGGCAAAGATGTCCGGGCGCGCGATGTGCAGATGCTTTTTGCCGACGCATCCACGGGCGCGCATTCTCCAGCACTTGTCCGGCAGGGGCAGATCATGGAGCTGGTCAACGCCAAACCAACGGCGCGGCGCCGTATTCTGGAAGAAGCGGCTGGAATTTCCGGGTTGTATCAACGTCGGCACGAGGCCGAGTTGAAGCTCAAGGGGGCCGAGACCAATCTCGCCCGCATTGATGACGTTCTGGAACAATTGGCTGCGCAACTGGCGCAGCTGGCGCGGCAAGCCCGACAGGCGGCACGCTATCGGCAGATTGCAGAAGAGCTACGCCAAGCCGAGGGCGCGTTGCTTTATTCTCGCTGGAAAGAAGCCGACCTTGCGAAAGTGCAGGCAGAGATTGCTCTGACGGCGTGCGTCAAAGCCGCAGCCGCGGCCGAACGCGAGGTTCAGGTAACAGCGACCCTGCGCGTTCGGGCAGATGAGGCACTCCCCGCGCTGCGTGAGGAACAGGCCATTGCAGGCGCGTTGGTTCAGCGCTTGGTAACCGGGCGCGACGCGGTTCGGCAGGAGGTCAAGGCCGCCTATGCCCGAATTGAGAGTCTGACCGGGCAGCAATCGCAGATCGAGCAAGACGCCCAGCGTGAAGAGACGCTCAACCGCGACGCGGGTGACACGATTTCGGCGCTTGAGGAGGAGAGCTCAGCCTTGGCGCAGGCCGGAGACGGGTATGCGCCAAGGCTCGAGATGGCGTCGAAACAAGCGCATGACGCTGCAGAACTGTTGCAAGAACGCGAGGCCGAGTTCTCCACGCTCACAGAAGACACAGCGCGCCTCGCAGCCCGTCATCAATCCTCGCAACGGCTGGTCGAGGATCATCGTCGGAGTTTGACATCTGCCCAGGACGCGGCGCAACGGGCGCGGTCAGCCGCAGAAGAGGCGGATCGTGTTCTGGCCGGTTTGACAGAACGACGAGCCGACGCGCTTCAGCGCGAAGACGCTGCGAAACGCGAGGCTGACGAAGCCGAGGCGGCCTTGCGCGAGGCCGATGAGGCGCGTACCGAAGCTCAGTCGCGAGAAGCCGACGCGCGGGCAGAACGCTCGGAAGCCGAAGGTGAGCTGAACGCACTTTCCGCAGAGACCTCCGCGCTCATGCGCCTTCTGGAGCGCGACACGGCCGAGAGTGGTCAAATCCTCGATCTCGTGCAGGTCGAGGCGGGCTACGAAAAAGCCCTGGGTGCTGCGCTCGATGACGATTTGCGCGCGCCGGAAGCCGACCCTGATGGACCAACTGGCTGGGTGCGTCTCGCGCCCTATGAGGATGCTGTCGCTTTACCTGAAGGTGCGGTGCCGCTTGCCGATTTTGTCAAGGCGCCGTCAGTTCTGGAGCGGCGGCTGACACAGATTGGATGCGTTGACGCGGAGGAGGGCACGCGTTTGCAAACCGCTCTTCAACCCGGACAGCGGCTTGTCAGCCTCGAAGGGGATCTCTGGCGTTGGGACGGGTACCGCGCCTGGGCGGAGGATGCGCCCTCGTCGACCGCTTTGCGCCTCGCGCAGTTGAACCGACTGGAAGATCTTAAACAACAAGCGGCCCATGCCACAGCCCGGGCCGAGGGCGCGGCGCGCGGCCATGAGATGCTAAAGGAGCGGCTGACGCGGCTGACCGAGGCTGACAACGCTGCGCGTGCTGCGCGCAAAGCGGCTGATATTGCTTTGACCGAGGCGGCGCGCGCCCTGTCGCGTGCGGACGCGGATCTGGATCTTTCGGGATCAAAGCGGATGGCTCTCGATCTTGCGGTCAAACGTCACGAGGATGAAACTCAGGCCGCGCAAACATCCTTGACCGAGGCGACCGCGGCGCTGGAAGATTTGCCAGACCTTAACGCGGCGCGCGCAGCCGTCGAGGAGCTGCGTATGACGGTAGAGGCAGCGCGGCTTGCGATGATCGCGAAACGAGCTTCCGTCGAAGACTTGCGCCGCGAGGAATCAGCGCGGTTGGCCCGATGTAATGAAGTGGCTCAGGAGCTGGAGCGCTGGCGTAATCGTCTTGAGGCTGCAGGCATTCGTGCCGCCGAGCTGTTGGCGCGCCGTGAACAGATAAGCGCCGAGCTTGATGAGGCGACGGGTCAACCTGCGGAATTGGAAACGCAGGCGACCACGTTGGATCAGCAGATCGATCAAGCGGAACACCGGCGCGCTGAAGCCGATGATATGCTCACCAAGGCGGAGAGCGTCGCCCGAGACGCGACGAATGCGGAACGAGAGGCAGAACGGGAGGCGAGTGAGGCGCGCGAGGCGCGGGCCCGCGCAGACGCGATCGCCGAGGCCGCCAACACCGCTCGAGAGACCGCAGAAGCGCGCATCGAAGCGGATCTTGACATGACGCCGGCGGGTTTGCTGGAAAGTCTCGATGACGATCCTGATGAGCTGCCGGATGCCGAGAAAATTGAGGCGGATGTCAACCGTCTGAAACGACAAAGGGACGCGTTGGGCGCGGTAAACCTGCGGGCCGAAGAAGATGCCCGTGCTGTTGATGAAGAGCATGCCGCACTTGCCTCAGAAAAGGCGGATCTCGAAGAGGCCATAGGCACCTTGCGTGGCGGGATTTCGTCGCTCAACCGCGAAGGTCGTGAACGGTTGCTGACCGCGTTTGAGCAGGTGAACAAGAACTTCTCCAATCTCTTTCGACACCTTTTTGGCGGGGGAGAGGCCAATCTCGTCATGGTGGAAAGCGACGATCCGCTCGAAGCGGGTCTGGAAATCATGTGTCAGCCACCGGGCAAGAAATTGTCAACGCTGACGCTCCTGTCCGGAGGAGAGCAAACGTTGACAGCCATGGCTCTGATCTTTGCCGTCTTCCTCGCGAACCCAGCCCCGATATGCGTTCTCGACGAGGTTGATGCGCCGCTGGATGATGCCAATGTCGGCCGGTTCTGCGATCTTCTCGATGAGATGTGCCGCCGCACCGAGACCCGCTTTCTCATTATCACGCACCATGCGGTGACTATGAGCCGGATGGATCGCCTCTTTGGGGTTACGATGGCCGAGCAGGGGGTGAGCCAGCTTGTCTCGGTTGATCTGCGCCGCGCAGAGCAGATGGTGGCCTGACGAGACAGCGGCCGACGTCAGCGTGAAGCCGAACGACGGTTTGCCCGATCGTGTCAAGGAAGCGCTGCTGTTTGCCAAAGACGCACTTTGATCCCGCCATGCGGGACGAAGGGGCCAGTGGCTTGCCATGGCAAGCCTGTCGCCCGCGCCAGACCGTCGTCAGATGTCACAAGACCAACCCGCCAGCCGCTAAACAGGCCCATGAGTTTTTTGCCCAGCGCGCCGTAGAGACCGTAAAGAGCGCGTTTGTTGCCGATGCGCGCACCGTAAGGTGGGTTCACCATGATCAGCCCCGTAGGCCCCTCTGGTCTGAGCAGATTAGAAATAGCGCGCTGGTCGAAGGTACAGCTCTGGGACACGCCGGCGCGCTCGGCATTGGCTCGGGCAGAGGCCACTGCGCCCGCATCCCGGTCGCTGCCAAAACAACTGAAGTCGGTGCTCCTCATTTGAGCGACCGATTTGAGAGTCTGCCATTGGGCCGCGTCAAAACTGGGAAGCGTCTCGAACGCAAAAGATCTGGATCGGCCGGGCGGAAGACCTGATGCAATTTCAGCGGCCTCAATCGTGAACGTGCCCGAGCCACACATTGGATCCACTAAAGGCTCATCCCCGCGAAATCCGACCGAACGCAGAAATGCCGCCGCCATCGTTTCGCGCAATGGTGCTTTGCCCACGGCCTGTTTATGTCCGCGCTGATGAAGAGGCGCGCCTGATGTGTCCAGAGAGAAGGTGCAAAGATCATCCTCGATCCGAACCAGTAGGCGCAGATCCGCGTCTTTCGCGATCGGTGCGCCGAGCGTTTCCGTAATCGCGCGTTCGACCCGGCTTGACGCGGCCCCGGCATGGTAAATTTTGGAGCGATGACAGCTTGCCTCGACGCGCAAGGCGACATCTGGGCGAAGACAGGCGGCCCAATCGAATTTGCGCGCGCGTTTATCCAGCTGCGCCGGATGCATGGCGCGAAATCCACCGATCCGCGCCAAAACGCGACTGGCACAGCGAAGGTGCAGATTGGCGCGCCAGACATCCGACCAACCACCGGCGACTGTCACCCCGCCGGAGGTTTCGTTCACCGATGAAAAACCCAGCTCGCGCGCTTCATCCGCGAGTATGGTTTCCAATCCGGGTAAAGTGGCCAGAAAAATTTCGGTTGGTGCTGACGTCATATCAGCTAAGCAAAAAGAGTGAGGAGAGCGCAGAATCCCAAAGCTGCGAACCATCCTTGCCAAAGTGCGTGGATCGCCGCGTCGATTTCGGGTGGACCGATCTCGCGCCGACCGGAAGTGTGGACAAATGGGAAATCGCGACGCTGGCCATTATACGAGCGTGGACCAGCAAGACCGATATCGAGCGTGCGCGCCAGTGCCGCCTCGGGCCAGCCCGCATTCGGTGAACGATGTAGTCTGGCATCGGTAGTTATGGCGCGCCAAGCCCGCATCTGCCGGCCCGTCACTGCCAGTAGAAACGCCGTCAACCGCGCCGGTATCCAGTTGAGTACATCATCGAACCGTGCCGATGCCCAACCGAACTCTTCGTAGCGGGAGGTGCGATATCCGACCATGCTATCGGCCGTATTAACCGCCTTGTAAATGATGATCCCCGGCAATCCGGCGACCAGAAACCAAAAGGCCGGTGCGATCACCCCATCGCTGAAGTTCTCGGCCGCGCTTTCAATCGCGGCGCGGGCGACTTCCGGTTGGTCCATATTTTTCGTATCCCGCCCCACAATCATCGCAACCGCCCGGCGCCCGTCACCAATGGACAGGCGCAGGTCGCGCGAAACGTGGCTTACGTGGTCCATCAGCGATCGATGCGCCAGCAAAATCGCTACGACCAAAACCTCAACAAGACCACCAAAGGCTTGAAGTATGAGACCTGCAGCACCAGCGATGCCGACCAAACCTGCAAGAAAAACAACACCGCTGAGACGCGGAAGGACACCCGCATTCATAGTCTTGTCTGCCCAGGCAATCGCGCGACCCATTATGACGGCCGGATGCGGAACACGCGACCACAGGGCGCGCGGCTCGCCAAGAGCGGCGTCTAGTAGAAAAGCGAGAAAGAGGATGGCAGGCGGGCTCACAGCGTGGTCCCCTATCGTGTCACAACTGGCAGTAGCGGTAATCGAACAGGGGCAAGAACGCTATGCAGATGATGCTTGCGTGTGAAATGTGATTGAAGACCAGCCAGAAATACGCCTTGTCGTCCTGGGATGCCTGACGCGTTTCAGTGTAAGATTTGATACCAAACTGTTCTCGATGCGCATCGCTCATGCCGTTTGGATCACCGTCAGGAGCACTAACTTACGGTGGCTTTGGCACCATGTTTGGGCGCTCGCGACCTGTTCTGACACGCTGATCGAAGCTCCCAGCTCGGATTAGCTCACTCGCTCTATGTTGGTCTTGTGAACGGTAAACAGGAACCTCGTGCCAACTGTTGATACATGTTCCGGCGCCGATATGATTAAGCAACCAGCGATATGGCGCTCAAAAACCAGTTGGTGCACTTGAGATTTAAGGGACTTGCCGATTATAGTGCAGTGTCTGTGGGTGACGGGCATGCGGGGGAACGGACAATCAGGATGAGCGGTTTCGACGTTCTTATCGTGGAAAATGACAGCTCCCTGGGTAGCGTCTGGAAGAGTCATTTGGAGCGCTCTGGGAATCGGGTCGTATTGCGCCTGGATCAAGATTCGGCGATCGAGACTCTGCAGGATCACCGTTTCGATGTTGTCGTTCTGAACGTCTTGCTGCGAGGCGGTTCTGCATTTGTGATCAGTGACGAGGTTCGTTCACAACACCCGAACACACCTGTTATTTTCGTCAATAACACAGGCTTTTTTGCTGACGGATCGATTTTCGCGCTGTCTCCGAATGCGCGCGCCTATGTGCGGCCAGACACACCCCCCGAGGATTTGACTGCGATGGTCGAGCACTACGCGAGATCGGCGTAACGCCAAGACTATGCGGGCGAACAGGTTTGGACGGCCGCAAGTTCCGTTACCACCTCAGCTCCCTTTTCAAGCGTCTGATGAACGGGGCATTTATCGGCGATTTCCAGAAGACGCGCGCGTTGCTCCTGGTCGAGTTTGCCCTGGAGATGGATAACCCTCGTGAATGTGTCTGCCTTTGCCCCGGTAGAACGTGATGCATCCTGCGCATGGACTTTGTCATGGCTGACATCGACGCTCACCGCATCCAGCGGCCAGCCTTTGCGTCCCGCATACATGCGAAGTGTCATAGACGTGCACGCCCCGAGAGCCGCCGAAAGCAGGCCGTAGGGAGACGGACCGAGATTGGTGCCACCGTAAGCCACGGGCTCGTCTGCCAGCAGGTGGTGAGCCGGGCCCGAGTTGATGTCTTGCGCAAATCCTGACGGGTCTACTTCCGAGACACGAACGATGCCTTCTGGCGCGCCCGGGGGCGGTGCGGGTCTGGCCAGATCGACATAGCGTTGCGCCCAGGCCGCTATGACCTCAGCTGCGTATTCGGCATCTTTCGGGTCGGTGATCAGGTGATCCGCGCCCTGAAGCGTAATGAAACTCTTTGGATGCTTGGCTTCAGCGAAAATCGCGGAAGCGTTTTCGATCCCGACGGTTTCATCCCTTGGCGCATGCAGTATCAGCAAGGCTCGTCGCAATCGTGCAATCTCGGGACCCAGTGTTTCAGCGCGCACATTGTCGACAAAGTCGCGTCCGATGCGGATCGGCCGTCCGCCGAGCATGACGTCCGCCGCTCCCTGCGAACTGATGCTCTCAAGCGCGCCCTCGAAATTATGCGTGACATGCCCGGGGTCAAACGGCGCGCCTATTGTGACAACCGCTTTGACGCTTTCTATCTGGTTCGCGGCCCCCAGAACTGCAGCGCCGCCAAGCGAGTGACCGATGAGCAGGTCCGGTGCAATCCCGCGATCGGACAGAGCATTCGCGCCGCGAACAAGGTCGTCGATATTCGAGCGAAATGAGGTGTTTTCAAACTCGCCTTTCGAATGGCCCAGACCGGTGAAATCAAACCGAAGCACCGCTATACCCAGACCGGTGAGCCTAGACGCGATCCGGCGAGCGGCCGGGATGTCCTTGCCGCAGGTAAAGCAATGCGCAAAGAGCGCGGTGGCGAGGTGAGGACCTTCGGGCAAATCCAGACGCGCTGCTAACTCGTGTCCGTCATGACCTTCAAATGTGAAGCGTTCAGTAGGCATGCGCCCGCTCCTTGTCGTTCAAAGCTTCAAGCTAGGCGCGCTGCTTGTATTGAACCAGTAGGCAATGGCGCGTGTCACGCCAAGGTGACTGGCTGAAATCAAACGGTATCTGAGTCCCGTGCCGGCTTCTGGCACCGCTTGGTGCCAGTAACGCGGCTGAGACAAACGTGCTTCGGGCAGATCAGGCTCTAGAAGCGATGCGAGGCGCTCGTTTCACCGAGCAACGTCTTTCTGATCAACGCTAACCGTTTCGGTAATTGACCGCTGGTTTTCCCCGCGGAGCCATTTCCTCTCCTTTAAGAGTTTTTTCAAGGGTCAGTCTAAACCAAGAGCTGTCAAGGGCACATGTAGACCGCGCAGACGACGTTCAGCCCGTCATGGGAAACTGGGCTCAATATCCCATGAGAGAGGCATCAAATGGATACTTGGAGAGATTTTCATACCCGGTATCCGTTATCAGGACCTGATCTTCGAGCTTGATGGAAAAATCGCCACCCTCTGGACTTATAAGCGCCTCAACACAGAGCACCATACCCGGCTCTAGTGGGTAGTCGTAGGCTCCTTCAACGGCGTGATCGGGATAGGCCACCAGAGGCCATTCATCGCACAAACCCACACCGTGCATCAGGCATCCGTATTTGAGTTTCTGGAATTGTGGATCGAGAACATGGGTACCTGCGCTAAGTTCGGGGATCATTACGCCGG
>JBCCNY010000096.1:0-9414 GCA_039025595.1 Pseudomonadota bacterium
AATAGTCCCTCGCGTCCCCAAAGGCGGAAATCCCAGAAGCGCGAGATGTAGAACAGGATGAGCGCAACGCTGGCGATAACCAGCAAAGATACCATACGGCGGATCACGGCAGAACCTTGATCGTTTCGGGGTCCATCGCAAAGACCAGCAAGTCGCCATGACGCGAAATGTTTCCCTCGACCGTGATAAATTGCGCCATGAAGTCATAAAGCGCGGCGGGGATTTCGGTTTGTCCCGGGCCGCTAATCATCATGAAGTCTTGGCCTTCCACCGGTTGGCTAGAGACGAAGACAGGCGGAACGCCCCCGGCGACACAGAGATTGGCGCAGGCTTTATGCGCCAGCCCCCGACCGGGACGCATCGCTCCAGCGAGGCATTTTCCGTCACAGATCTCTCCTGCGAGCCGCCATCTCCCGAGATTCTCAGTTGGGGGTATCTCGCCGCTGCCCTCCGCCGTCTGTAGCCCGTTCGTTCCCCCGCGCAATTGAAGCATATCGATCTTGCCTCTTTGCAAAAGGATGCCAGAGGCAGTGACGCGCTGACCATTCACCGCCGCTGAACGAGTCTGCGCCCCGTTTTTACCCTGACCGGACAGCATCAGGGCGTGACCCGCTCCGATGCGCTCGCTGCCCTCTGTGACATGCAGAATGGGCAGAGGTGTGAGTTCAATCACGCCAGTGACCGTTTGTGGGCCAAAGTCGAAACGAAACGCACCGGGCCCGGGATCGTCCTGGGTGGTGCCGATCCAATACCCCATGGCCACGCCAAGGATCGTCAAGCCGACCGCCAGTGTCCAGACGAAGGCGCGAAGTTCCCCGGGCACCGACAGGTATCCAACAAAGAAGGGTGATTTGTCTCGGCTCATGACGTGCTCTCCGCAAGGGGAGACGCGACCGGTTCAACAAATGTCCCGGGCGCGTTCGGCGCAGGATTGACGAAAACAACACCATCCTCAACGCGTAGATTGTAGGTTGGGATCTTCTCTGTGAAGGGGGCCGGAGACTGCCCATTGGTCACGTTGTATTGAAAGCCGTGCCAAGGACAGGTCACAAGACAATTTAAGATGCGACCTTCCCCGAGCGGACCGTTCTGATGGGCGCAGGCATTGGCGATCGCGCTGAGGCGGTCGCCATGGCGAAACACGGCCACCCGATCTCCTCCGGGCAATAACGCAATGCGCGCACGCCCGTCGTCAATGTCGGAGGCGAGACCGACCTTTGTCCAGCCACTCGTCTTGGTTGATTGAATACGTTCCTTGAGCCCAGCTGTCACATGCAGGATTGCGACCAATGCAGCACCGCAAATGACGATGATTGTAAAGCTCTGATTGTGCTGGTCCTGCAGGGTTCCGAGCATGACGTGACCAACGACGGCGGCATAGGTCGGGTAGATCAGATAATGCAGACGTTTCCAAACCGGGGGCGTCAGGAACTTCATCCAGAAATCGTGGCTTGTCGCGCTTAGGATCAGCAAAGAGATCAGGGCGAAAACACCCAGGATCTCGAAGGGAAATCCAGAGATCTGATTGAAGTTTGTGTTGGCTGAGAGAACCGCCTCGAACTTGTCGACAGGCGAAAAGGCGAAGTACCAGTTCAGAATGAAATAAAAATGGCTCAACGCCACCATCGCCGTCAGAACCCCAAAGTGTCGCCGATTATAGAGAAGCGGAAGGAACCGCCGATCCAACCGCGCCAACGGACCGATGCATAGGATCACCGTCAGCATGACAAAGGCACAGGCGCCAAAGGCTCGCGCGTTATGGATCTGGGGGTTGATCGGGCGCTCGTGGCTCAGAACTCCGGGGGCCAGATCGATGAAGACCCACAAAAAAAGACCCGTTCCAAGCAACAAGACCGCGTCATATCCCCATTTGAACCTGTTCCATTGGACGGGCACATACTTTACGCTCATTGCGCAACCTCACTGAGCCTTTCCGGTGCGAACTGAGACGGCCAGGTTTGCTGCACGCTCAATCCCGCAATCACCGCGAATCCAAGACCTGCAGCAAGCAGGATGGCCAAAGGAAGATGCGCGGCGCGCGGCGGCTGGTAGCGCCGAAGCCATTCTTCGCTCCTGGCCTCTATCTTGATCCAACGCCAAAGAACCAAAGGCCAGATGAGCAAGATGGCCGGTATCAGCAGCGGCCTGAAGGCGTAAGCGCCGCGCGCATCTTCATCGATGCGGTCGATCCCGAACGACAAAAAGGCACCAGAGACGATCGCCCCGACAATCAGCCACCATCCTGCGATATCGATCACGAGTGCTTCAATTGTCACAATGGGACTTTCGTACCGCGCCATTTGGAAAAACCGGCGCTCTTTAGCAATCCGATCATCCGCTTGGGTTCCGCTTCATGGGTGTCCAGAATCCGCAAAAAAGGGCAAGAAGCCATGCTCAAAAGGCGCAGCGACAATCCGACTCTGATTGCATGATGCGATATACCTTTCAACCTGCTCAGGTCTAAGACCGTCATATCGAAGCTCCATTGGCTGAGAGAACAGAGTAAATCTCTCGCTCGCTAGTCCGCCACAAGCGTACCGGTCTTGTAGTTTTTGACAACACACCATTGCGGCATTCGAGTTTAAGTCGTGAGAACCGAGAAGACTTTTCGTGCCCTGCCGGATGTGAATTCCTGGACGTGAGGGTTAGCCGATACCGGCCTTTGGTCCACCGAAACGACAGATAAATGCGGCGTCTTCTTAGAGCTTGATCCAACGAGTTCGCCCGACCATGCCCTAACGATGGCAAAGGTCACGCCCGATACCGGCGGCACCTATACGAGTCGCAACTGATCGAACGCGAACGGCGGATCAAATCTGCGAAGTTCCCTGTAGCCAAAATCCTAGACTGCTTTGACGCCATGATTTTCAAATCGCTGTGAAAACCGTGGTGGAAATGGCTTGGTGCGAGTTCAAAACGACCCGAGACAAAACAAATGCTCTTGATCCATACGGAACAAGCAACAGATTTTCGTGAACTCCAAGCTTTCTTGCATGGTAGCTTGCGAAACATTGCCGGTTTTTCTTAGTAACACGCCTTAATGCAGCCGGAATAGAATCGCGGTCGAGCCGAAAGCGCCGTTCAGCCAAGAGCGTTTCAAAAGCGCGCTGGGGACGTAGGAGATAACCAATACTGTTAAAAAAGGTGGCGAAAGTACCCCTAGGGCAGGGCAGCAACGTCAGTTTCTTTAATCTTAGAGCGTGCAAGAAAAACCAAGCGTCAGACTGATAAAAATCTGACCAGCTCTGACGAGCAAACACAGTGCGATCAAAAACGCGGTTTGCCTCAGAGCGCACGTTAAGCATCTAAAAAATATGAAACTTTTTCACGCCGATTTGGCAAGCGCATCCGATCTTAGAGCTGACGGGAACCAGCGCCACGATCACGCAGCCGTCGGTTCAGTGTTGCAAATCGAGAAACAAGTTTGGACAAAACGCCACACTCTGTGCAACGCTGACACCAAGGACACAGCGCAACGGGAGGCAAAATGTCTGATACAAGTCAAAAAAAGATGCTCGACCCGGACCCAAGGGTCTGGGATTTCGAGACAGAATACGAACTGGGACAAGACAATATTCGACCCCTAGGACTGGATATTCACAATCCTGTCTTCATTGTTTCGGGTATTTTGATACTTGGTTTCGTGATTGTAGCTCTGACCAACCAAGAGGGGGCCGCGGAATTTTTTGGTTGGTTGCGACCATGGTTAACCAGCACCTTTGACTGGTTTTTGGTTTTATCGGTCAACGTCATTACACTCTTTTGCCTGGCGCTGATTGTGCTGCCTGTGGGCAAGGTTCGGATCGGGGGCAAGGACGCAGTTCCCGATTATTCCTATGCCGGTTGGATCGCGATGATGTTCGCGGCGGGTATCGGTATCGGATTGCTGTTTTTTGGCGTGTTGGAGCCGGTTTACTACAATTTCGCTGAAGACGGGGGCGCCCGCCCGCTCAACATCGATATTACTCAGCCGGGTAACGAATATATCGGCATTGTGGGCACGATCCATCACTGGGGTCTGGAAGGATGGGCGGTCTATGCCGCAGTCGGTCTGGCTCTGGCGATTTTTGCCTATAACCTCAATTTGCCACTTACGCTGCGCTCGGCCTTTTTTCCCCTGTTGGGCGAACGTGTCTGGGGCTTTTGGGGTCACGTGATTGACACTCTGGCCGTGTTTGCGACCCTTTTCGGCCTGACCACATCGTTGGGTCTTGGGGCACAACAGGTGGCAGCAGGGCTGAACGAGGTGTTTGGTATCGCGCCATCACCGGGACTGACTGTGGCTATTATCGTCGGGATCACGCTTATCGCGCTGGGTTCTGTCCTTTTGGGGATGGATGCCGGTGTCAAGCGACTGTCCGAGATCAACATGATCATGGCCGTGGGTCTCTTCCTGTTTGTCATCATCATGACAGGCGTGGCGACTGCGATTTCGCGCTATTTCTCTGTCATGGTCGATTACATCACCTTGTTGCCTGCGCTGTCCAATCCGTTTGGGCGAGAAGATACCAGTTTCTTCCACGGTTGGACGACGTTCTACTGGGCCTGGTGGATCGCATGGTCACCCTTTGTGGGCATGTTTATCGCCCGGATTTCGCGTGGCCGCACCGTGCGGGAATTCGTGCTCTGTGCGCTGATCGCGCCAACGGCCGTATGTGCCCTTTGGATGTCGACCTTTGGCGGTGCTGCCATCGACATGCTGAATGTCGGCGGTGCTGAAGGCGTGAAGGCGACAGTCATTGACGCCTATGCTCCGGAAGGCGCGCTCTTTGGCTTCCTAAAGGAGCTGCCGCTTTATTCGGTCGTAGCTCCGATTGCTCTGGTTCTGATCGTGATCTTCTTTGTCACCTCATCGGATTCCGGATCGCTGGTTATCGATACGATCACGGCGGGCGGAAAACTGGATGCGCCGGTTGTTCAGCGCGTGTGGTGGTGCACCCTTGAAGGTCTGGTGGCCATTGCACTGCTTCTGGGCGGCGGATTGAACGCCCTTCAGGGTGCGGCGGTTTCCATGGGCATTCCGTTCACACTGGTCATCTTGATCATGTGCTACTGCCTCTGGCTGGCTCTTCGCTCTGAACACAAAAAGCTTTCAGAGAGCTAAAAGGCAAAGATGGCGTCCCGCGTGAAGCGGGGCGTCATTTCAAACCAACCCAAACCCGATGACGTTTCCCGTCAGTTACGAACAACAAAGACGGAACAGGTCGCGTGCGTCACGACATGGCTGGCGGTTGTGCCCAAGAGGTAATCCTGAATTCTGGGATTGGCTGCTTCCATCACAATCACATCCACCTTGCGTTCATCGGCCAGTTTAACGATCTGGCGGTGCACCGCCCCTGTCCGAACGACGGTTTCAAACTCGATATGATCTGGCTGATTGTCTTTGACAAATTTCGCAAGTTGCTCGGCCCAATAACCGACCGAGTCACGGATGT
Source organism: Pseudomonadota bacterium (assembly GCA_039025595.1). Classification (GTDB taxonomy): domain Bacteria; phylum Pseudomonadota; class Alphaproteobacteria; order Rhodobacterales; family Rhodobacteraceae; genus Roseovarius. The sequence continues at coordinate 5,436 of JBCCNY010000096.1, forward strand.
TCAGGTTCCTCTCCATCTCCGGTGCAACTGTTGCGACAAGCAACTTCGCCTGGCGGCGCCTGGCCATCGCGACGGCTTCGTCATAGGCACTGTTGTCAAGCTTCGCGTGACGCAGATTGACAGGGCAAAGAATTAGTTCGGTGTTGCGCGCCATGCGTGCCTCCTTCAGCTCGACCCGGTGTCGTGTCGGTTCAGGCAGGCGGCTCGCCACACCCTAGGGTTAGGGTAACACAATGAATTTGCACCACCTAGGCCCCGCATCTCTGAGCTCTCTTTTTCGAAGTGCGACCGGTCTTGTGGTTGGGCGAGCTCCTCGATCTCAGCGTGTTCGCAAGGCTCCAACGCCTGATCTCGACATGAACCGGTGCGCGCGCATAGCTTCAGAGCGTTGCGGCTGGTGTCCGCGGTTCAGCGGACTTGGTGTGCCTATTTCTGCAGCAAGTCCGGCAAAAGCTCTTGTGCTGCATCTAGAACAGCGGCGATCCGCGCAACGTTACGGACACCCGGGCGGAAAGTGAGAAAGACCGGTGCACCCGGTGACGTCCATCCGGGCAGACAATTCACAAGTGCTCCGCTCGCCAGATCGGCCTCCAGCATAAAGTTCGGAAGAAAGCCAAAACCATGACCTTCACGCACCAATTCGTGTAGGATGTTAAAACTCCTGACCGCGATAGGTCCGCCCACATCGACGGCGATCTCATCGGCCCCATTCACGAAACGCCAGGTTGCCCCCGGTCTGTCCCCGCGAAATGTCAGACAAGGAAGATCTGCAAGCATCTCGGGACGTTCAAGAGACACATGTCGTGTCAAACAAGGAGCAGCCACGAGAACCCTATTGAAACTACCAAGGCGGCGGGCCACCAAACGATCGTCATTAACGCGACCCACCCGCAGCGCCAGATCAGTCCCCGGATCTTGCAGATCCTCAAAACTGTAGTCCGCCCGCATCACAAGGGTTAAGTCCGGATGACGCTTCCGCAGCTCGGAAAACAGATGCGTGGCGACCAGCGCTCCGAATTCGGGGGTTGCGGCAATCGTGACCTGGCCTGCGATGCCGATGCGCTCTTCTTGGGCAATGTCGCGCAGCAAATCCACTTCGGCAAGTATAGATCGAATGCGATCATCGAGGCGCTGACCGACGGGCGTTAGTCGAACCGATCGGCCCCCGCGTTCCAAGAGTCGAACATCGAATTGCTCTTCGAGCTGCGTAACATGTCGACTGACGCCGGATTTGGCCATGCCAAGTACCTCGGCGGCTGCACTGATCCCGCCAAGCCGCGCAACCGTGTGAAAGCTCAGCAGAGCGGGCAACCCGATCGTTCTAATATCTGCAACCATGGTTTCAATATTGTCCATCTGTTCTGAAATGTGAACATGTCTTAATCCTGGCTTATCTTGACGCCGTTTCGGCGCAAACAATGGAGACGGATATGAATATTCTCATTACCGGGGCAAATAGCGGGTTTGGCCAGCTGATCGTGAGCGACATGTTGAGTGCGGGCCATAGTGTTGTAGGGTCCATGCGCGATATCGCCGGACGGAACGCGGGCGCCGCGACGGCACTTCAGGCTCTGGGAGCCGAGATCGTCGAGATCGACGTGACCGACGACACGTCTGTCGCAAAAGGCGTTGCAGATGCTGTGAGTAAGGTTGGCCAGATCGACGCCTTGATAAACAATGCAGGCGTTGGCGCACATGGGTTGCAGGAGAACTTCTCTGCTGATGATTTTCGGCGCCTTTTCGAGATCAACGTCTTCGGCGTTCAACGCATGATCCGGGCCGTGGTTCCGGATATGCGCGCGAGAGGCGAGGGATTGATTGTCAATGTCTCCAGCCTGCTGGGTCGCGTCGCGCTCCCGTTCTATGGACCATACAACGCAACAAAGTGGGCCTTGGAAGCGATGTCGGAGAACTATCGCGCCGAACTTAGCGGCTTTGGTGTAGAAGTGGCGTTAATAGAGCCGGGCGGCTTTCCGACCGGTTTCATGGCCAACCTCATGCAGCCGAGTTCGCGCGACAGAGATGCAAGTTACGGCGAGATGGCGGATGCGCCTGAAAAAAGTCTGGCCGGGTTCGAGGCATTTCTGGCGGAGAATCCTCAACAGGCGCCACAGATCGTGTCAGATGCCTTGGTTTCACTCATTGCTCGCCCGCATGGCACTCGGCCATTCAGGACAGAAATCGACCGGATCGGGATGGCCGAGCCAATCAAAGACTATAACGATCATCTCGGGCAGGTGACGCAAGGTCTTTATAGCAATCTCGGGATTGATGGCCTCCTGAAGGTCCAAACCCGCAATGCCCTGAACGCCTAAACGGATGGGGTCAGTCTTTGAAAGACTGGCCTCACGCCAATGAGGCCGCGCTGCGACTACACTAGTTGTAGCTGAGCGATGACATCGATAAAGGCGCGCTTTACACCGCGCCTTTGGTTTGGCCGACGCGTCTAGACGCGATCCGCACAGTTTTTCCAAAGAACGCTAAAACCATGCTCCGCGCCAAACAGAGCTTAGGCCGCCGCGATACGTTTTCGGGGATCGAAGAAGGGATATTCAACAATCGTCGCCCTAGTCGGTCCCGTATGGGTGATCACGTCAAGAGTAGCGCCAAGTCGGGCCTGCGCGGTTTCAATCATCGCCAGCGCGATGTTTTTCTCCAACCGAGGAGAATAGACGGCTGACGTCACCTTGCCCACGCATTGTCCCTGCACCTGGATCGGCCAGAAACGTGTGTTCGGCCCCGGCAGAGGATCGCCGTCTAGGATCAGGCCGATCTGTTTGCGGCGCGGCCCTTGGTCACTGATCTCTCGCAACGCGGTCTTACCGATGAAATCGGCCGCCATATCGAGATCGACGAGACGGTCCAGACCAAGCTCAAACGGGTTGGTGTCACGATCGGCATCGGCATGGTAGGATATCATCCCGCCCTCGATCCTGCGAATGGTGGAGGTGTGACCGGGTTTGAGGCCGAACTCATGGCCCACCGCCATTATACGCTCCCATAACCTGTCGCCCTGGCTCCCATCGCGCAGGAAAAGCTCATAGCCCAACTCGCTCGACCAGCCTGTGCGCGACACGATTAAGGGAATTCCGTCGAGATCGACTTCGCGAAACCAGTAGTATTTGAGATCGCGAATGTCGTCGCCTAACAAAGCGCACATGACATCACCAGATCTCGGTCCCTGCAATTGCAGCGGTGACACGTCGGGCTCACATATCGAGACATCCATTCCCGCGTGCACCGCGACACCCTGAGCCCAAAGTAGGATGTCGCTATCGGCCAAAGAGATCCAGAAATGGTTTTCGGCCAGCCGTAGCAGGATTGGGTCGTTGAGGATGCCGCCCTCTGTGTTGGTGATCAGAACATACTTGCACTGCCCGACCGCCATACTGGACAGATCGCGCGGCGTGAGCAACTGCACAAAGCGCGCCGCATCCGGACCGGTGATTTCAACCTGACGTTCGACCGCGACGTCACACAGGATGGCGTGGTTCACAAGATTCCAGAAGTTTTGCTCCGGGTCACCGAAATCACGCGGGATATACATGTGGTTGTAGACCGAGAAACCCTTGGCCCCCCAACGGATAGTTGCATCAAAATAGGGGGATTTTCTGATTTGGGTGCCGAAGCCGAAGTCATCAGTATGGGTCATGTCGGTCACCTTTCGAGCCGCATCAGCGAGAGCAGGGGTTTTGGCGTTTCGCGTGATCTAGCCCTATGCGACAGCGTTGCCAGCTTAGCGCAAATTGCAATAGCACCTTTCGTTAACTCAGCTTTGTTTCTTGACCAGTGCCGGCTTTGGGAAGAGGTGTTCGCAACGACGCTTTCCGGATGAGGTGTCCCGGCGTGATGAGTTCAAACCATGACCACGTTCAACCCGTCAGTCGGCGTTTCGCTTTGACGCATGGCTTTGTCTTGCTCTCTGGACACGACGAATTGGGGCTCAATCCAATTCGAAATACCATCATCCAAGATGACC
>JBCCNY010000097.1:0-9396 GCA_039025595.1 Pseudomonadota bacterium
AGCGCGATTGCGTCAGGTTCGAATGCGATAACCTGTGCGAAAGATCAGCCAGACGAGGAAAAGGCAAAGGCCTGTGAAAGCGGTAATCGCCAGCAAGCTCAGCCCGACAGCCACATCCGCCTGTCCGTAAAACGACCAACGGAAACCCGAGATTAAGTAAACCACAGGATTGAACAAGGTGACCGTTTGCCAGAAAGGGGGCAGCATGGAGATCGAATAGAACGATCCACCCAGGAAAACGAGCGGCGTGATAATAAGGATCGGAACGAGCTGGAGTTGCTCAAAATTATCTGCCCATATGCCGATAATGAAGCCAAAGAGCGCAAAACTCACGCAGGTCATTACAAGAAAGCCGAGCATGGCCAGCGGGTGCGCTATCTCCAGATCGACAAACAGGGCTGACGTGGCAAGAATGACAAGCCCAATAAACAGCGCCTTGGTCGCGGCGGCGCCAACATAACCCAGAACGATCTCTAGAAAGGTGACGGGAGCCGACAGCAATTCATAGATTGTGCCGATGAACTTCGGAAAGTAGATGCCGAAAGAGGCTGATGCGATGGCCTGGGTCATCACCGATAGCATGATCAGGCCCGGGACAATGAACGCCCCATAACTCACGCCATCCACTTCCTCGAATCGCGACCCGATCGCTGCACCGAAAACGATGAAATACAAAGAGGTCGACAAGACCGGAGAGACGAAACTCTGCAACAAGGTGCGGAAGAAACGCGCCATCTCGAAGTTAAAAATCGCCTTTATAGCACGCAGGTTCATTGTGCTGCCTCCTCCGTCTCGGTTTCGTTAACGAGGGTGACAAAGATCTCTTCGAGACTGGATTGACGGGTTTGCAGATCGGCCAGCGAGACACCCGCCTGTGCCAGCGCCTGCAACAGGCGGGTAATTCCTGTCCTCTCCGCGCCGGGCTCGTAGGTATAGGTCAGACTGGATCCATCCCGAGCCAGTTCCAGATCATAAGCCGACAGGGCTTCCGGCACATTTTCGATCGGGACAGACAGCTCGATATGCAGCGTTTTGCGCCCCATCTGATGCATGAGGGTGGCCTTATCCTCAACCAATAGGATCTCGCCTTTGTTTATGACTGCAATGCGGTCAGCGATGGCTTCGGCTTCTTCGATGTAATGGGTGGTCAAAATGATCGTCACGCCGTCGCCGCGCAGATCTTCGACAACGCTCCACATATCGCGACGCAACTCGACATCCACACCTGCGGTCGGTTCGTCAAGAAACAGCACGCGCGGTTCGTGACACAAAGCCTTTGCGATCAAAACACGACGTTTCATGCCACCAGACAGCTCTTTGATTTTGGACTCGCGTTTATCCCACAACGACAAACGCCTCAGTAACTTCTCGATGAGCCCGTCATCACGGCCCTTTCCAAACAAACCGCGCGAAAACTGAACTGTGCTAATGACCTTCTCGAACGGTTCAATCGCCACTTCCTGAGGGACAAGACCAATCATCGAACGCGCAGCCCGAAAATCCCGCTGGACATCAAAACCGCCAACCCGAGCCGATCCGCCGGTTGGCGTTGTGATGCCACAAAGCGCCGAAATCAAAGTCGTTTTACCCGCGCCATTAGGTCCGAGCAAAGCCAGGATCTCACCCGGCTCGATGGACAAATTCACCCCACGCAAAGCCTGAAAGCCACCTGCATAAGTCTTTTCAAGTTTTTGGACATCGACAATCGGTGACATGGTCTATTTTCCTTGCGCCAGCCAGCTAAGCGCCCGCCGGTCCTGCGAAGGCTAAACCTAATCTTACCGCAGCAATGTGCAATCAGGCAGTTTCGCAGAGACCAATGTGCAGTGGGGAACGGCACTCAATGCAAACTCAAGGGAACAATGTCGCAGACAGACATGGGTTAAATCCGATTTCGCTGATAAAGCGGTGCCGTGTGCATTTGGCAGATCAACTTTGCAAACCAGCTGCGCACCACCACGGAAAGGGGATCTCATGGATGCAGAAGGCAAAAGCCCATCCTCTTTGATGGGACTTGCCTTCATGTGCGCGGGTGTGATGGCCGTGTCCTTTAACGACATGATGTTCAAGTTTTTGTCCGGAGACTATGCGTTGCATCAATTGGTCTTCATCCGGTCGGCTATCGCAATATGCTTCAGCTTGGCTTTTGTACGGCTTGAAGGTGGCGCCCGCTTGCTGAAAACAAAACAGCCCGGACTGCATGCCTTGAGATGCTTGTTGATCGTTCTTGCGAACATGACGTTTTACGCAGCGTTGGCCAGCTTGCCCCTTGGAGAAGCCACAGCACTATTTTTCCTGGCGCCGCTTGTGATCACTCTCCTGTCAATCCCGGTTCTAGGTGAGAAAGTTGGCGTCTTTCGGCTTGGCGCAGTGTTTGTAGGATTTCTGGGCGTCCTGATTATGACCCGACCCTCGGCCGAGCCCGAGGCAAGAGACGCGCCGCTCGTGATTTATCTGCTCCCACTTTTGGCTGCTACCTTTTACGGCTCGTTTCAGATCCTGACACGTAAACTGGGCGGCAGCACACGCGCCTCCGTTTTGGCGGTGTATATCCAGTCTGGCTTTCTGATGGTCTCCCTGGGATTTTTCATCTTTGCGGGAGACGGCCGTTTTGCCGAAGGGGCCACGAACGACAGCATTCGTTTCTTACTGCGTGCTTGGATCTGGCCACCTCAGGAAGATCTTTGGCTCTTGGGGTTACTAGGCGGGTGTACCGCGGTTGTCGGCTATTCCTTCTCGCAAGCCTATCGACTGACGGATGCTGCCCTGGTGGCGCCGTTTGAATATCTTGGGTTGCCGCTCGCGTTGTTCTGGGGTTGGATCATGTTTCAAGAATGGCCCGACACAACGGCTTTCAGTGGAATCGCCCTGATCCTCGGTTCGGGACTGTTTGTCTTTCTCCGAGAGCGTGTGTTGCGGCGGCGTATCTCGCCCGCTGGCGAGTTGCATGGTCGGTAGCCGGGCTTGGAAGACAGCGCTCGACCGGTTATGTGCGACATCTTAGTCAGATAACATCAGCACCATGGCAAAACCGAAAGACAGTCCAAACTACAAGGTGATCGCCGACAACCGGCGGGCTCGGTACGATTATGCGATCGAGGACGATCTCGAATGCGGCATCATGCTCGAAGGCTCCGAAGTGAAATCGCTGAGGGAAAACACCTCAAACATTGCCGAAAGCTATGCGGCGGTAGAGGACGGTGAGCTATGGTTGGTGAATTCCTACATCGCACCCTACGAACAGGCGAAGACCTTTGGCCACGAGGAGCGCCGTCGGCGCAAATTGCTGGTCTCAAAACGAGAGCTGGCGCGTTTATGGAACGAGACACAGCGAAAAGGAATGACGCTGGTACCGCTGGTGCTCTATTTCAACCATCGCGGGAAGGCGAAGATAAAGATCGGTATCGCCAAGGGCAAAAAATCGACGGACAAACGCGCAACCGAAGCCAAGCGCGATTGGGCGCGGCAAAAACAACGGCTGTTGCGTCATGGCCAGTGAAATAGCCAGTGAAATGGCGCGTGCATGGATCTTCTGCTGAGCCTTGTCTGCGGCGCGCTAGGCGGCCTGGCTTATAGCGGCGGTCAGTCCCGGTTGCGCATCGGCCGGGTCCTTGAGGCTGGCTTAGGTCTGGTGGGCGGTTGGCTGGGCGCCCAAGCGCTTGATTATCTTGCGCTGGGCTTGGCACACAGCCCCGCACCCAACGGCGAACTCAGTGCCATTGCTCTCAGCATGCAGATCGCAGTGACGACATGTGCCGGCGCGCTTTTGGTTGGCGTGCTCGGCCAGATACGACGTCTGGCCAGACGATAGGCGATCTTGCCCTCTGTTACGTCTCACGTTAGCAACGATTTGACTGACCGGAGGGCTGGCATGACCAAAGATGATCCCAAAACACTGGTCTCGACGACATGGCTCGCCGATCACCTAAAAGATCCAGACCTCCGGATCCTGGACGCCAGTTGGTACCTTCCAAGTTCCAGCAAGGATGCCAAAGCGGAATATGAGGCGGGCCATGTTCCTGGTGCGCGTTTTTTCGATATTCAGGATATGTCAGATGCCCGTTCAGATATGCCGAATATGGCGCCTCCTGTTGAAAAGTTCATGTCCCGCATGCGGGCGATGGGCGTGGGCGATGGGCATCAGGTCGTTGTCTATGATGGCGCCGGGTTGTTTTCGGCGGCGCGGGTTTGGTGGTTGTTTCGGCTTATGGGACAACACCATGTTGCGGTGCTCGATGGCGGCTTGCCGAAATGGGTGGCCGAAGGTCGAGCGCTGGAAGACCTGCCGCCAGTGATTCGCGACCGTCACATGACCGTCAGACGCGAAGCGCATCGCGTAAAAGATGTGACACAAGTTGCTGCCTCTTCAAAACTGGGCGATCAGGAAATCATTGATGCGCGCGCCCCAGATCGGTTTTCCGGGGCCGTCCCTGAACCCCGCGAGGGCATGCGCTCCGGTCACATCCCCGGATCCAAAAACGTGCATTATTCAAAGCTATTAAACGAGGATAGCACGATGAAGTCGGTTCCAGAGCTGCAGGCGATTTTTGAAGGTGCTGGCGTCGATCTGTCAAAACCCGCAATAACAAGTTGCGGCTCCGGCGTAACTGCGGCGATCCTCAGTCTCGCGCTCGAACGGATCGGAAAACGCGATCATGCCCTTTATGATGGATCCTGGTCGGAATGGGGGGCCTCGACCACCCTGCCCATCAGCAACGGAGAGACGTGATGCTGGAACACCTGAAGGAACAACCGGCAGACAAAATCCTGGCACTCGTTCAGGCGTTTCGAGAGGATCCGCGCGAGGGAAAAATTGACCTCGGCGTCGGCGTCTATCGTAACCCAGACGGCGTGACCCCGATCATGCGGGCCATTAAGACCGCAGAACAACGCTGGTGGAACGAAGAAGAAACCAAAGCCTATACAGGTCTTGCCGGTGATCCGGCCTTTGGCGATGCGATGATCGGTTTGGTTTTGGGCGATGCTGTGCCCCGCGAAAGGGTTGCCGCCGTTGCCACGCCCGGGGGCACCGGCGCGGTCAGACAGGGTTTTGATCTCGTCAAAATGGCGAGCCCCGGCGGACGGGTCTTTGTGTCTGACCCGACCTGGCCCAATCATCTGAGCATCCTCAAGCATATGCACATGCCCGCGGTCTCCTATCGCTACTTCGACACAGAAACCGGCGGTGTCGACTTTGCGGGTATGATTGAAGACATATCCAAGGCGAAGGTGGGCGATATCGTTTTGCTACACGGATGTTGTCATAATCCTACCGGTGCCAATCTCAACGTCACGCAGTGGCAGGACGTGATCGAGGTTTTGCAGAACACCGGCGCGACACCGATGATCGATTTAGCGTATCAGGGTTTCGGCGATGGGCTGGCAGAAGACGCACAAGCCACGCGTGCTGTTGCCAAAGGCTGTCCCGAAACCATCATTGCGGCCAGCTGCTCAAAGAACTTCGGCATCTATCGTGAGCGAACTGGTCTTCTCGCCGTCGTCAGTCAGGATGCCGGCAAACGCCCGCTTACCCAGGCCAGCCTTGCCTATCTAAACCGTCAAAACTACTCGTTCCCGCCTGATCATGGTGCGCGCATGGTCACTCTCGTATTGAACACGCCGGACCTGCGTACCGATTGGGAAACCGAGCTCGAGGATGTACGCTGCGGCATGTTGGATCTGCGCGCGCAACTTTCGAGCGAACTGCAACGCCTGTCCGGATCAGACCGGTTTGGCTTCATCGGTCAGCACCGTGGCATGTTCTCTCGGCTCGGCCTCAGCGCCGATCAGGTCAAGGCGCTGCGCGAAGACCACGCGATCTACATGGTGGGAGACAGCCGGATCAATATAGCAGGACTGAACGCACAGACCGTGCCAGTGCTGGCAGAGGCGATCATCGCGATTGGTGGATAGAGAGGCACCTTCAGGCGCGATAGCGGGCCAGAAACATCGACACTGCGCCATTTGCGATTCGGGCAATCTGATCATCGTCGAACTGCGTCTCGACGCCGCAAAGTGCGCGCATGAAGAGATCGGTTTTACATAACTCGTTAAACTGACCCGCCGCCAGTTCGATATCTTCGATTTTCAGATCCCCTTTCTCGACAAACGGTCGTAGCACCGCGCTCAAGCGTTCACGAGCGAGTTGTGGACCCGATGCGTAAAAGGACCGTCCTAGCTCGGGGAAACGGTCCGCTTCGGCCACAAAAATCCGATAGAGTTGCTTTCCGAAATCGGACAGAAAAAACCGCACCAACAGGTTGGCCGCCTCATGCAACGCGTCTTCGACCTTATCATGTGCACCGATCTTAGTAATGGCGGCCTCCGCCTGCCGGCTGCACTCGATCCGGGCAACCTCTGAAAACAAGAGCCGCTTGTCGTTGAAATAGCTATAAAGCGTCGCTTTTGATACGCCTGCTGCGCGGGCGATATCGTCTACGCTCGCTCCCTCGAAGCCGTCTCGCATGAAAACTTCTCGCGCGCCTTCAATCACCTGAGCGTATTTTCGGCCCTTTTTGATCTCAGCGGCAAAAGCCGTCATGGCCGACTCCTATTCGATTGATCGCAGCACACCGAAAGCAACGTACAGGAGAAAATAATGGCTTCGCAACCCGATACGCCACCGTATCCTATGCAGATGGACGTTTCGGCGCGGTTCGGATTGACGCGACCAACCCAGATGTTAGGAGCAATGCATGATCGCCGTCTTTTTGCAGACCATTCCGTTCTTTTTGATCATTGGACTGGGATACGGCGCAGGTCGCACAGGTTTCTTCAACGCACAAGCCACCGCGTATCTCACCAAATTCGTCTTCTATTTTGCTCTTTCCGCGATGCTGTTTCGTTTTTCGGCGAACCTCTCGCTCGGCGAAATCTTCGATGGGACTTTCGTTGCGGCCTATCTTTGCGGCACCGCCTTTATCTATGGGTTGGTCACTTTAGTCGCCTTCCTACGGGGGTTGAAACCCGCCGAGGCCGCCTTTGAAGCCCAGTGCGGTGTCATCGGCAATGTCGGTTTCTTGGGCGTTCCGATGTTGACGCTTTTGATGGGAGAGGCGGCGATAGGGCCGGTCATGCTTGTTCTCGCGGTCGATCTATTGGTTTTCGGCTCGCTGATTGTCATCATTGTAACCGGGTCCAGAGATGGCCGGATGAGCCTTAGCATTCTGAAAACTGTTGGGTTGGGGCTGCTAAAGAACCCGATGATTGTCTCAATCGCGCTTGGGTTTGGCTGGTCAGCCACCAATCTGCCAATCCCGAATGTCATGAACGATTTCCTTGCTATTCTGGGGGGCGCAGCGACACCTGGTGCACTTTTCGCGATCGGAGCATCGCTAGCGACCAAGTCTGCAGACAGACCGGTGATTGCCGGATGGTTGAGCTTCAGCAAACTCGTCTTGCATCCTCTGGCCGTAGCGGTCTGTGCCATTATGCTCTTTCCAGTAGAGCTCTACCCTGCGGCGGTCATGGTCGCCGCTGCGGCCCTACCCGTTGCGGGAAACGTCTATATTCTGGCAGAGCATTATGGTGTTGCACCGCAGCGGGTCTCTGCCTCTATTCTCATTTCAACATCACTGGCTGTTTTGACAGTATCGCTGGTCATAGGCTGGGCGAATGGATTCTACCAATGATCTTCGGCTCATCGCCCGCAAAAAGGAGAACGAGAGATGGAAACACTATCGGAGAACGCCTGTTTTGGCGGTGTTCAAGGTGTGTACAAACACGCCTCCAAGGTGTGCGGTTGCGATATGACATTCGGCCTTTTCTTACCTGCCGAGGCGCGCGATGGGCCTGTGCCGGTAGTGTGGTATCTGTCTGGACTGACATGCACGCATGAAAACGCCATGGTCAAAGCAGGCGCGCAGCGTTGGGCATCCGAATTCGGAATCGCTGTTGTCTTTCCGGATACATCGCCACGCGGCGATGACGTGGCGGACGATCAAGCCTTCGATCTGGGACAAGGCGCGGGTTTTTACGTCAACGCAACGCAAGGACCGTGGGCACCTCATTTCCATATGTGGGACTATGTGAGCGCGGAACTACCCGGGCTCATTAAGGAACATTTTGCCATTGACCTGGACCGTCAGGGCATCACGGGTCACTCGATGGGAGGTCACGGTGCGCTCACTCTGGCAATGACCTTTCCTGAACGATTTTGTTCTGTCTCCGCTTTTGCGCCGATCTCAAACCCGACGCAGAGCGATTGGGGACGCAAGCAATTTACCGCCTATCTGGGCGGGTATGAAGAGCTTTGGCGTGCACATGACTCGACTCTCCTGATGGAAAAGCGCGGTTTTGACGGCCCGATCCTCGTCGATACCGGAACCGAGGATCAGTTCCTCGATCTGTTGATGCCAGAGAGTTTTGCCGCCGCTTGTGCGAAACGCAGACAGCAGGCAACTTTGCGTCTGCAGCCCGGCTATGATCACAGCTACTTCTTCGTTGCGAGCTTTATGGAAGACCATATCGCCTTTCACGCCGAGGCGTTGTTCGGCTGATCGCGACGGCGATTTACGTTGACGCCGATGCCTGCCCTGTGCGTGGCGAGGTTGAACGCGTGGCCCTGCGTCACGGCGTGAGGGTTTTCGTTGTCTCCAATGGAGGCATACGGCCCTCTTCGGTCGCGTTGATCGAAACAGTGATTGTGCCTGAAGGCCCAGATATCGCCGATCAGTGGATCGCGGAGCGCGCCAACACAGGAGATCTTGTTATCACCTCGGATATGCCGCTTGCCGCGCGCGTCATTGAGGCCGGCGCGAAAGTTGTTCGTCCGGATGGCGAGGTTTTTGATGCCCGCAATATCGGCGCAGCGATCGCCATGCGCGATCTCGCGGCAGATTTGCGTGCTGCCGATCCATTTAGGCAAGGAAAAAACAAGAGCTTTGGCAAGCGCGATCGCAGCCGGTTTCTGGACGCCCTCGAGCGTTGTCTGAGGCAAGCGATCCAACGCTGAACGTGCGATTTGACCAACCGCTGCAGGCTGCGCATGTTAGTGAAAAAGGGTTTGGGATGAACTTTGAAGTCATTGGCTTTGCTGAAGGTGAGCGGCATCTCGATTGGCAGGGCCTCTGCGCGGCGTTTGAGGCCGGATTGAGGCAGCCAAAAGCGGAGGTGAGCGACAGCTTTCTTTATCGCGGTAAAGACACTCTGCTCAGTCGAGCGGCTTGGATTGACGGCATGGGATTGGCGGTCAAGTCCGCGACGGTTTATCCCGGCAATCCGCGCAGCGGACAGCCGATGATCAACGGGGCCGTCTGCGTTTTCTCAGACGCGCATGGCGGTTTGGACGCCGTGATCGATTTTCATCTGGTAACGAAGTGGAAAACCGCCGGCGACAGCCTGTTTGCCGCGAAGCGCCTGGCACGGCCCGAAAGCCAGACTATCCTCATCGTCGGC
>JBCCNY010000098.1:0-9382 GCA_039025595.1 Pseudomonadota bacterium
GCTGCGCGGCAGATGACGGGCGGGTATGGCTCGCTCATGTCGGTGCTGATCGCGGGAGGACATGAGGCGGCGGCGCGGGTCACCTCGCGTTTGCGGCTTTTTCAGCGCGCGACGTCGCTCGGCGGTGTGGAAAGCCTGGTGGAGCATCGTCATGTTATCGAGCCGCAATCCGGGTTGCCGGAAAATCTCCTGCGATTTTCTATCGGACTTGAAGCACCCGATGATCTTTGGGACGATTTGGTCGAGGCGCTTGAGAGATAAAACCTCAATGAGAAAGGTGCCCCATGTCACTGATCGACGTTGATTGGTCCGAATTGCCGCAACCTGAAAATGACGGTGCAGCGTCGCATCTCGAGGGGATGAACCTGCCAGTGGTCGCGCTCCAATCGACAGACGGGCGCGCTGTTGCACTTGATCAATTGCAAGGTTTGACGGTGCTCTATGTCTATCCCATGACAGGACGGCCTGACCGCGCCTTACCAGCGGGATGGGATATGATTCCTGGCGCGCGCGGCTGCACGCCTCAAAGCTGCGCTTTTCGCGATCATTTTGCAGAGCTGCGCACGCTCGGTGTTGAGCATGTCTTCGGCATCTCAACGCAAACCACGGCACACCAAGTCGAGGCCGCGACGCGCCTGCACTTACCGTTTCCGCTTTTGTCTGATGCGGATTTGATGTTGGGCGCGGCGCTATCGCTCCCGCGTTTCACGGTTGAAGGTCGAACCTTGTTGAAACGGGTCACGATGGTGGTCGAAGCCGGGCGCATTTTACGCGTCCATTACCCGGTCTTTCCGCCAGATGCCGATGCACAAAACGTGCTGAGCTGGCTCAGGGCGCGCTCTGGCTCTACGTCCTCCTGAACCGGCAACTCGCGTCCATGCGCCACAAGTCGCGCGCGCAGGGCAGGGGCTTCGGCAGCGCCGGATTCCAGCGCGAAAATATAGGCATGCGTCAGGAAAAAACAGGCCGCATCGACATCTCCGGTGGTTTCGGCGGCTAAGTCAGCGGCCTGAGTATAGAGCCGCACCAGCGCGGCACTGTCATTGGCTTCATGCGCGGCCAGCATGGCCGCGTGCAAGACCTCACTCATTCCGCCGCGCGTTTCATCGCCCGGTGCGCCTCGACTTGGCCCGCGACCCAGGCATGAAAGCAATGGGTGGGACTATCCATCACGGGAGAGAAACGCCCCCCGTCGAAAAGATCGGCATGGCGTCCACGCTGCATCCCCTCGACCACAAAGATGTCTTCTTCGAAAACGGTTTTCCACATCTTTGTGTTGGTTTTGCGCAGGTCCGCATTGGTGTGCGGCGTGGCGTAATAAAGGTGAATGTGCTCAACTGTTTTGTTTGTGCTTTGAGGCTCAAGTACAATGGCGAAAGCGTGATCGCGGTGCACACCCAGAAGCACATTGGGGTAAACCGCGATATACTCGGCCTGTTCGTTCCACTTGTCTCCCACATCCTCGAAATCCGCAAAGTGAGCGCCGTCGTCAGCTTTGAGCTGGCGATAGACCATTGTGCCTTGTCCCGAATAGCGGTCTGCGCTTTCGATGTTATAGTGATCTTCTAGGCGGGAGTAGCTGTTCAGGCCCGGATGTACCCAGGGAAGATGGTAGCTCTCGCAGTAATTCTCTACCGCGAGTTTCCAATTGGTGTTGACCTCTAACTTAAAACGGCTGTCTGCACCGCCGTGATAAAGCGGTTTGTCGAACTCCGCCCATCTGGCGATTACATCCGACATAGCGTCCTCGAAAGCAGGTGCCGTGCCCGACAGGTTGACCCAGATCACATCGCGCCAGATATGGCTGCGCACCTCAAGAAGTCCGAGATCTTCACGATGCACAGCGTCATGGGTGTTCTGCCCCGGTCCTCCGACATGCGGGGTAGAGACCAGTTCACCCTTCGTCGAATAGCACCATGAATGATAAGGACAGCGGATCGCACCGCGGATTTTCTTCGGCTCATCGACCAAAATCATACCGCGATGGCGGCAAATGTTCTGGAACACCCGGACATCGCCCGCCTTGTCGCGCAAGATCAGCAGTGGCATTCCAAGAAAGCTGAGCGGAACGGCATCACCGGGCTCTGGCACATCGGCCGCAACCGCGAGGCCCGCCCATTGCGCATAAAGAAGCGCTTGGCGTTCCTCGTCGAAAACGCTTTCGTCAACGTAATGGGCGTTGGGCAGACCATTGGCCTGTTCCACTGAACGGCGAACCTGGGAAAGATCTGTGATGTTGCGCGTCATCGGCTATACCTTTGTTTGCTCGTGCCGATGATGCCGCTCCAAAATGCGGCCGGACCGATTGTTTGCGACACGTCTTTCCTGATGTCGACATCTCGCGCGCGCAGTTCAGCGAAACTCTTCGTTGAGACGGAGAAGCTTGCGATGAAACGGCGGCACCTGGTCGAGAGGAATAAGTCCCGCATGACGCGACACTTCAAGCGCTTTCGCCAGATTGCGGCCGAGATACTCATAGACCATCCGTGCTGCACGCCGACCCGTCACCTTTTCGCGTACGGTGCGCGTGGCGTAGCCTTCCCATATGTTGGATTGGAAAGACGTCTCAGGTGTCAGAAAGTTGAACGAGCATGCCAAGGACTGCCGATGCGTCACGATCGCCATAACGCCTTCTTCCTGACGTAGGATGATCCCGCGATACTCACGGTCAGCGCGACGCGTCGATAGACCTTGTCCGCGCATAGCCTCGCGCGGTTCAAACCCGTGCAGAAAGGTATAGCCATCGTCGCGTTTGACGTGAACAAGACCTGTGGTGAATTGTTCATCATCTATAAAGCTGCGTCGCACAAAGCTGTAAAATCCAGTCGGAAACACGTCTTCGACAACGGAGGTTGGCGCCTTCCCGAGATACTCGTTGATAAACGGGTGGCTGAGTAGCTCGTGCGCCGCTGTCTTCGTTTGGTTCAGAGGTTCGAGTAGAATACGTGCGTCAACACCGAAAAAAACGCACATCTGATGAAGCACATCCGGCCTTGGAAAGCTCTCACCTGAGACATACCGATTAAATTGGGTCCGGTTCACGCCCAAGTCCCGGCACAGGGCCGAGATCGAAGGGTAATCCGCGGCGAGTTGCGTCAGGTTTTGGCCAAACACCGAGCGGATGGCGGCCGGGTCATACGCTGCCTTTCTGGTTTTCTTCGACGTGGTTTGATTGAAATTCGTTCGATTCAAAATTTTGCTCTCATTCATGTGAGTAATGCCACTTAGAGAATACTACCTATGGTGTTTACACTTCTTATACGTTAGTTAACGACGAAGACGAAGCGTTTTGACGCTATTTAGCGTCATATTTGATGATTTGTGACACAAATTCGTCTTCCATAGGCATCGAATTCTCCGTTTTTCTCTTACGGAATGAGCTAATCTGCGTCAGATGAGCCGGATAGAAGGGTTAATGCCTTGAAGATGTTTGGAGCTGTTTTGTGGAGCGATGCGTCCTCTGAGCGTGCGGTTATTTGGTGTGAAGATCACGCAGATCTTGCATTTTTCGCGGCTGAATGTTCGTGCAAACCTCAACTTGAAGCCGGGGATTTGGTCAGTTTTACGATCACCGAGCAACGGTCACTGCGCGTAGCGCAAGACGTAGAGGTTGTGGCTGCCGAAGAGTATCCTTTCCTAGCAAACGGACTAAGTCATGCGCGAGAGGCGAAACGGGTTAGTTCGCACTTTGTCAAGGACTGCTCTGTCAAGAGTAACGTTGTACCTTTTGTTGTACCGAACACACCCTCGGCGTTGCCAATTTGCGCAAATGTCGAAAAAACGACATGCTCAACAAGCAGCACGCGCTGACATCACAGTGTTAACTTCCGCGTAACAGCGCCGCGACACCTGTTCGGGCAATCTCACCCAGACCCAAAGGGCGCATCAAGTCAGCGAAGGCGTCAATTTTCTCTGGCGTTCCAGTGATTTCGAAGACGAAGCTGTCGAGTGTGGAATCGACGACATTCGCGCGAAAGATATCCGCCAGACGCAGCGCCTCCACCCTTTTGTCACCCTCGCCAACCACACGAAACAGCGCAAGCTCTCGCTCAACGGATGCACCTTCCACCGTCAGGTCATGAACTTCGTGCACGACAACGATCCGGCCAAGTTGAGCCTTGATCTGGTCGATGATCTGCGGTGTGCCTGCAGTGACAATGGTTATGCGCGAGGTGTGGCCTGTGTGGTCCACTTCAGCCACAGTCAGGCTGTCGATATTATAGCCCCGTCCTGAAAACAGCCCGATCACCCGTGCCAGAACGCCCGGTTCGTTGTCCACGATGACAGCCAGAGTGTGACGTTCCACGGAATCTGCGTAGGTGGGGCGCAGATTGTAGGCAGAGTGGCTGGATGCGCCTTTCTTGATTTTAAGTGGAGACATTCCGTTTCCTCAGCTTGGGCGGTCGAAAAGGTGATCAAATACGTCATCGTAGGATCCGAGCATTTTGAATTTGCCTTTTGCAAGGACCCTCCGATCGTTCCGCTCCTTTTTCACGCCTGCACTATTTGCTTTTGTGTGTTTTGCAACCCTGTCCCAGAGGCCCGGCAAAGGATATCCGGCCAGAAACACGTACTCCAAGTACTCTTCTCTGAGCGACGCGTTTCTGAACAGCCTCTGGTCCATAATTCCCATGTCAGACCAGCACAGCGCCGCCCGCATCAATGGCGTCCTTGGTCGCGGCATCCTCACCCAGCAGCATCTCGTTATGGGCTTTGCCAGAGGGGATCATGGGAAAGCAGTTTTCGTGCTTTTCCACCACGCAGTCGAAGATCACTGGTCCGTCATAGGCGAGCATCTCCATGATCGCCTCATCAAGGTCATCGGGGTCACTGCACAGAATTCCCTTGCAGCCGAACGCCTCGGCCAGCTTGACGAAATCGGGCAGCGCCTCGGACCAGCTATGGGAATACCGCTCGCCATGCAGCAATTCCTGCCACTGGCGCACCATGCCCAAGCGTTCATTGTTGAGGATGAACTGTTTCACCGGCAGGCGGAACTGAACAGCGGTGCCCATCTCCTGCATGTTCATCAACCAAGAGGCTTCACCCGCGACGTTGATTACCAAAGCATCCGGGTGGGCGACCTGCACGCCGATCGAGGCGGGCGTGCCATATCCCATTGTCCCCAGCCCGCCTGAGGTCATCCAGCGGTTGGGGTCTTCAAAACCCATATACTGCGCAGCCCACATCTGATGCTGCCCCACTTCGGTGCAGATATAGCGGTCGTAAGTCTTTGTCAGCGCTTCGAGCCGGGCGAGGGCATGCTGGGGCTTGATCGTCTTGCCGGCTTGCGTGAAAGCGAGGCAATTGATTTTCCGCCACGCCTCGATCTGCGTCCACCAGGTTGTGAGCGCTGTTTTGTTGGTCTTCGAGCCGCGCTTGCGCCACGCTTCCAGCACCTGGCGCAACACATGGGTCACGTCACCGATGATTGGAAAATCGGTTTTGATCACCTTGTTGATCGAAGAGGGATCGATATCGATATGCGCCCGCTTCGAATCCGGCGAGAACGCATCGAGACGCCCGGTGATACGGTCGTCAAAACGCGCTCCGATATTGATCATCAGATCGCAATCGTGCATCGCCATATTGGCCTCGTAAAGCCCGTGCATACCCAGCATGCCGATCCAGTTGTCGCCGGAGGCCGGGTAAGCGCCCAGCCCCATCAACGTCGATGTGATCGGAAAGCCGGTTTCGGCGACGAGTTCACGCAGCAAAGCGCTGGCCTTGGGGCCGGAGTTGATCACCCCACCGCCGGTATAGAAGATCGGCCGCTCGGCATTCTCCATTGCCTCTACGAGCTCTGCGATGATCTCTTCATCGCCAGACAATTGAGGCCTGTAATGGCCCTTTTTCGTGTCTTTGGGCGACACGTAGTTCCCTGACGCGAACTGTACGTCCTTTGGGATATCCACCAGAACAGGACCCGGGCGACCGGATGTGGCCACATGGAAGGCCTGATGAATTGTCTCTGCAAGATCTGCGGTATCAGAGACAAGCCAGTTGTGCTTTGTACAGGGCCGGGTGATGCCGACCGTATCGGCCTCCTGAAAGGCGTCAGAACCGATCATGAAGGTTGGCACCTGACCGCTGAGCACGACCATCGGAATACTATCCATCAGCGCATCGGTGATGCCAGTGACCGCATTTGTCGCACCGGGTCCGGATGTCACCAAAACAACGCCGGGCTTACCCGTAGAGCGCGCATAGCCTTCGGCGGCGTGGGCCGCCCCCTGTTCGTGGCGCACGAGGATGTGCTGAATGCCTTCTTGCTGAAAGATCTCGTCATAGATCGGTAGAACCGCACCACCAGGATAGCCGAATACGACGTCCACGCCCTGATCCTTGAGGGCTTGGACGACCATTTTTGCTCCGGTCATTTGGCGTGTCATGCTCTTGCTCCGTGCGAGTTTGTTGTTTCGTGTCTTACGCAAAAAAAAGCCCCCGGGTTTCCGGAGGCGCATGGGTTACCGTTATGGTGTCCGTTACCGGCCCATGCGCCAAAATCCTACTACTACGATTAGCCGTACCATCGGGCGACTCTCCATTTGCGTTGCGCGACACTATGAACGGCGTCGCGGGCCGTCAACAGGTTTTGCGGAGAAAATGTCGTCAATCCGTGCATTTCTTTTCATTTGTTGCGCTGGATACAGGTTTCGGTTGGTTGATCCGAGCGATAAACCGGTAGATGGCTTGCAAAATGTAACAAAGTAACATACGGACACTCCGCTGTCGTCGGCTCTGACTGGAGCGGGTGATCGTTTGAAAAGAAACCTGTCTGAGCAAAGATCTGAAAATGCCGGATCGTTCATCTTATGAGGCTGTCGTTCGAGCGCTGTTTTGGCGACGGTCTCGGGACGTCAAACGCCAGCGCGCGACGGGATCCAAGAACCCGCAAAAACAGCGTCCCCTTTGGGAAGCCGGTCTGCTTTTCGGCACCGAGGTTGACGGATGACGCGTAACCTTGGCTCTTGCAGTTTGCGCCGCAAGCGGCGGTCGGTGGATCCGCTCCAGGTTTATGACGCCTTGCCTGCGCCCTTGCGACGATGGTTGGCAGAAGCCGCCTTGCCGTGGTCGCCCGTATCGGCCAAACGGATCTGGTCGCGCGCCTTGGCCGAGGGTCTGTCACAGAACGAAGCGCTGGATTGTCTGGCAAAAGCCGAGGCGCGCACGCTGGCTCGGGATAGACATAGCTTCATCCACGTATGATGCGTGTTTCGTTTGGCCCGTCTCGCGTTTGGCCTGTCTCGCGTTTGGCCTGTCTCGCGTTTGTCCAGTGTCACTTTTGGCCCGTGCTGCGTGAGGCCAGGGATGGTCTATGTGGACACGCCCGTTCCCTGCAAAACGCCATGCTCCATGGCGTAGCGCGTCAAACCAGCCGTGCTCGAAATACCCAGCTTGCGCTTGATATTCTTGCGATGTGTTTCGACAGTGCGGACAGAGATATCGAGGTTCCGGCTCACCTCTTTGTTTGATTTGCCCTGGGCCAGCAAAAGCAGGATTGTCTGTTCACGATTTGTGAGCTGGTCGCGTGCGCCGCCGGGTGCCGGATCCAGTGAGCCTTTGGCGCCGGTGCACAGATACTTCTCGCCCCGCATGACGGCATCAATGGCGCGCTTTATCTCTTCTGTCGGCACGTCTTTGAGAACATAGCCCACAGCCCCGTGGTTGAGTGCAGAGGTGATGTATTCGGGGCTGTCGTGCATGGAGAGAATGAGAATTCGTGTTCCCGGTCGGCGCTCCAGCAGCATCTCTGTTGTCGATAGTCCGCCGAGACCCGGCATGTTCAAATCCAGAAGAACGACGTCGGGCGAGAGTTCTTGCAGGCGATCGATGATGGCCTGACCAGAAGAGAGCGTCGCGATCACGTCGATATCATCATAACTTTCTAGGATTGCCTCAATCCCTTCGGCAACCATCGGATGGTCGTCAACAATAGCGATCCGGATCTGTGAAATTCGCGCGGCCCTCGGCGCCTCAGTCAAATCCCCCGCCGGGTTCTGTTCACTCATGCGCTGGCCTTTGTCTCTGCCTTGGACGCGTCGTCGGCGCGGGTGTTAGACTCGATTGTGTCCGGCGGCAACATGTGCGACAGCGGAAGCGTCGCCTCGATCACGGTGCCGGTCTGGCTGGAGAGCAGCCTAAGATGACCGTCCAGCTGCTCGATCCGTTCCTGCATATTGCGTAAACCAAGGCCGTTGCTTATCGAAGCGTCCGACCGTTTGGCGTCAAGTCCCGCTCCGTCGTCTGAAATGCGTAACGTGGCGCCGCTGGCATGCCCGCGCAATTCCACCACCACTTCCTCGGCGCCGGAATGACGCTCGACATTTGTCAGGGCTTCTTGTGCGACGCGGTAAAGAGCGGTCTTGGCATCCTCGTCTAGGCGGTTGCGAAACGGCACGGTGCGAAAGACGGTTCGGATCCCGGTGCGGTTGCCAAAATCCTCGACAAGGGATTTTAGCGCCGGGCCAAGTCCGAGATCATCCAAGACACCCGGGCGCAAGTCCCGGCTGATCCGTCGCACCTCGTGAATCGCGCCCAGCAGATGATCGATGCCCTGATCGAGGGTTTGAGCGGTCCGGGCGTCGCCGAGCGCCAGCCGCCTTTTTGCTGTATCCAGAGCATATCTGACGCCTACAAGAATTTGACTGATCCCGTCATGAAGCTCGCGGGCAACACGCGCGCGTTCTTCTTCCTGCGCGTCGAACACGCGCTGAGTAAGCTGTTTCAGTTTGGCATCTGCAAGCCTACGTTCGCGGATATTGATAAACATGCCGCTCACGAAGACGATCATCAGAGCCATCAGGGTTAGCCCGCCGATGTAAAGGAACGTGCGATCAATGCGCGTCTCGACCTCTGCGCGTGCATTCGCCACCGTGGCTGTCACATCGTCAATGAAGACACCCGTCCCAATCGCCCAGCGCCAATCCTGCAAACCAATCACATATGTTACGATCCGCGCGGTCTCCCCATTGGAGGGTTTGGGCCAGTCATAGCTGTGATATCCGCCACCGGTCCTGGCGAGCCGGACCAATTCATCGGTGATTTCAATGCCGGACGGATCCTCGAGACCCGTCCAATTGCGGCCGATAAGGTCCGTGCGGCGCGGGCTCACCAGATTGTTGCCATCGTAGTCGTAGACGAAAAAGTAACCGTCGGGCCCATAGACCATGCCGGCGAGGATACGCATGACTGCAAGCTGCGCCTCCGCATCGTCTGGCGCCGCGCGTCCATAAATGTTGATGAAAGCCGTGCGCGCGATGGACAGATAGTTTTTCAACTCGTCACGCTTGGCGGCGATCAGTTCGGCTTCCAGCGTTTCAATCTCACGCTCCGCGAGCTGCCGGGACTGCAAGGTCACAAGCACCGATATCAGCACAGC
>JBCCNY010000099.1:0-9360 GCA_039025595.1 Pseudomonadota bacterium
AGGAGATCAATCCCTGTGAGCGATGAATTCAACATGTCCATGAGAAAATTTCTGAAGCAAGTTGGCGTCACATCCCAGCGAGCCATCGAGGACGCCATGCGAAATACGGAAGGCACAACCGGCAAAAGCTATGCGGCTAAGGTGGTGCTCACCATTGATGGCGTTGACCTTGAACATATCGTGACGGGTCAGATCGAAGGTCCTTGAATGGGTCTCACGCGTGAAGATCGGCTGAGCTGTCTTCGATAATTTAGGGATCCCCTCGGGTGGCGATATCATCGAGGCAGGTGTGGTGCGTGCCCACAACGTAGAAGACAATGACGTGCGTTTGTCATGTAGGTCTCGCGCCCAGAACCCTATGAGGTGATCAAGTCTGAGGCGCATGAAAAACTGACAGCTTTGGGCGCAAAACAGGTCTCGATCGCCATGACGGCGCATGCGAAAAAGGCACCGCGGAACCTGAGTATCGGACGCAAATCGGAACCCTCGGGACCTTAGAAAGTTCCAGCGGTCGAGCGTATTGTCGCCATTGCCTCGGGCAAAGGTGGGGTGGGGAAATTGACCGTGGCGTCTCATCTGGCCCGCGCGCTGGCGGCGGAAGGGCGGCGTGTCCGCCTTTTGGATGCAGATGTTTACGGCCCGTCACAGCCTCGCATGCAGGGGTATCGGTTCGCCAGTAAAGCCCGGATGGCATGACTATTCTTCCGCTGCGCAATTTCGGTGTGACCATGATGTCGATCGGCCTGATGCCGAACGTCGATCAGGCTGTTGTCTGGCGTGTCCCCATGCTGATGGGCGCACTGCAGCAGATGCTGAACACGGTACAATGGGGTGCGCTAGGTGTTTTGCTGGTCGATCGGCCACCCGGAACGGGAAATGTGAAGACGACGCTCGCTCAAAAGGCAGAACTGCACGGTGCGATCGTGGTATCGACCCCGCAAAACGTGGCGCTTCTGGATGCCCGCAAGGGGATCAACATGTTCAATCAACTCAAGACACCGATCCTTGGCATGATCGAAAACATGAGAACGCATATCTGTTCGGCCTGTGGTCACGAGGAACATATCTCCGGCCATGACGGCGTGGCGGATGAAGCAGCAGAGCTCGGCGTGCCGCTTCTGGCGGAGACTCCATTACATGTCAGTATTCGCCTGGCCGCCGATGGCGGCGCGCCTATTGTCGTGTCAGACCCGTAATCGGCTCAGGCACAAGCATTCCGCACCGTCGCCCGCTCTCTTATAGAGGCGGGCCAGGCATGAACGCGCCGGTCTTTCCAACGCTTTTGGCGGGTAAGGCGTGAGCGGCCAGATTGAACCGTTCGAAAAGGCCCGAATTGAAGCCGCACGCGGCTGCGATGCGGGCCTTTTCGTACACAATCTGGGCGGAAACACGATGAGCGTGGCGATCGTCTTTGCACCAGAAGAGCCGCAAGCTCTGGCGCTGCCCATCCTGCCCATTTGCGGCTTGGGGTTTCAAAATGCACTCGGCGCGCTTGCGCCGCCTGAAGTTGCCTTGCATCTGGAATGGGGAGGCGGGATCCATGTCAATGGTGGCTTGCGCGACCGGTTGCGCGTCGCCGCTTCTACCAATGACCCGGACACTGTACCCGATTAGGTTTGTGGGTCTGGATTTGATGCGCCGTCCGGAAACCGACGACCCTGGTCATAGGCCCGATCAAACAACCCTCTATGCCGAAGGGTGCGCAGATGTTGACGGCCCAGCCCTGCTGGAATCCTGGGTCAAACACACGTCAGTGCATATAAACCGCTGGCAAGCCGAAGGCAGCGGGGCCATTCACAAGGATTGGCCAGAACTCTGCTGTAAGGTTGGGAAAGATATCGAGTTTGCAAACCGGGCGAGCATATTTCTTGGCGTGAACAAGACTTTTGACCTATTGCTCCGTGATGCCCAGACTACGCACCTGATCCCATTGACACAGATACTCGAGCCCTGAGCGACTGGAGGTTTAAGCGATGCAACTCGGCCGTGCGATTCATTTCGACGAAAGAGACATGAATGTCATGCATCACCCGGCGCGTACGGGCGAATGGTGCATTTCCAGCGGTTTCGAGTTCTCAAATTTCACGCAATCGGATCTTGTTGGAGAAACCCGGCAGGCCTTTGCCAATGGGTGGTTGGGTCTGGAGACCTTCCGCCGGGTCACATTCGCGGCGGTAACCCGGATTGAGCCATTCGAGCGGGATGCATTGGCCCTGAACCTCGCCGATAACTTCGTCGAGCGGAACGGCGCGCCGGATCGCGCGACGGCCCTTCCGGTGGCGAAAGAGGAATTGCGCCAGATGGTAGAGCTGTGCGATGAACATCTACGTGGTACGGTTCTGACTGTTGCGCGCGCGTTGACTGAGGCCGGTGTAAGAGGGTCGTTCCGGATGATCGAACCGCGTGCCGCCGGGCTGGAGCAATTCGCAATCCACAGCAGCCTGAATGACGAACCATTAGAATGATTGGGCTGAGCGGGCGACGAAACTCGGAGAGGATTGATGCAGATTGGCTATACGGTCGCGCCCGGACGCGGTGACACGGATCGCTTGCTCCACCAGATTGCTCAGGTCCTGATCGCCGAGGGTATCCGTCCGGCAGGTATCGTTCAGATCAACACCGAAAGAGACGATGATGGGCCCTGCGATATGGATGTGAAGGTGTTGCCAGACGGGCCGGTCATCCGGATTTCGCAATCGCTTGGCCTCGAGGCACGAGGCTGCAGGTTAGATCCGTCTGCGCTTGAAACATCCGTTGTCGCTGTCGAGAAAACCATTGCATCGGGCGCGGATTGCCTGATCGTGAACAAATTCGGCAAGCACGAAGCGGATGGCCGCGGCTTTCGACCGCTGATCGGCGAAGCACTGGCAAAGGGTTTGCCGGTTCTCGTTGGCCTGAACCGTCTGAATGAGGCGGCATTTCAAAGCTTTACGGATAACCTCGCCATTGAGCTTGCACCCGACAGCTCATCTCTCGTGAATTGGCTGCGGGAGACCGTGGGCACCGACGCAAAAGCGGGCTCGCTATAAATTTCTTACCTCTGATGCGTGGCCCATCGTGGGTTGAGAGAAACCTCCGCCTCTGGTCCTGCCGGGCGAAGTGGCGGTCGACCGATAATGACGTCACTGATCTTCTCAGCGATCATGATTGTGGCTGCGTTGGTATTGGCATTGACGACTTCGGGCATGATCGACGCGTCTACAATCCGAAGCCCGGATATGCCATGCACCCGACCCTGTGCATCGACAACAGCATCGGGGTCATCTGCCGCGCCCATCCGCGCGGTGCAGGACAAATGCCACTGACTGCCCGTCATCGCGCGAAGCCGCGCGTCGATATCTTCATCGCTCTCAACCTGCGCACCAGGTTCAAGCTCTTCCCCGCGCAGTGAAGCAAAGGCAGGCTGATGAACAAGCTCTCGGACAAGTTTGACGCCGTTGCGCATCGCAGCCAGATCTGTTGGGTTCGTCAGGTAGTTGGCCTGAATATGGGGCGGTTGAAGCGGATCAGCGCTGGCAAGTGTGATGGCGCCCCGGCCTTGGGCGCGCATTAGCCCGACATGGATCTGAAAGCTATGACCGACAACCGGCGTCCAGGTCGTTCCTTGCAGCGCAAGAGGCGCCAATGTGAGCTGGAGGTCGGGATACTCGATCCCCGCTCGCGACCGCACCGCCGCCACCGTGTCGAAATGATTGGTGGCGACCGGGCCAGTGCGGGTGCTCAGCCACCGCAGCCCGGACAAAAGCTTCATCACGCCGCGCGATTGCGGCCACATGGAGACCGGTTGCAGGCAGCGCCACTTCAGTACGTAATCGGGATGATCGTTGAGGTTTTGTCCTACACCGGGAAGATCTGCGATGGGCTCAATACCGTGCGAAGTCAGATGCGCCGCGGGGCCAAGACCTGACAGCATCAACAAATGGGGTGAACCCACCGCGCCTGAACAGAGAACAACCTCTTTTCGCGCTTTAATTTTTCTCTCTATACCACTGTTATTAAATACTATTCCTTCTGCACGAAGACCGTCCATGAGGATACGGCGTACGTGAATATCGGTACGTACGGCCAGGTTGGAGCGCGAGCGCGCCGGATCGAGGTAACCGCGCGCGGTGCTCCAGCGCTGGCCCTTATGGGTCGATCGATCAAAGACACCAAATCCTTCCTGCACCTGCCCGCTGATATCGGAGGTCATCGGATACCCCGCCTGCCGCCCGGCATCCAGAAAAGCCTGGGCCAGCGGGTTCTCCGCGCGCGGTCGCGTCACCCGGATCGGGCCGTCGCCACCGCGAAAGGTATCTGCGCCTGCATCATAGGCTTCCGCGCGGCGAAAATACGGAAGAACATCCGCCCAGCCCCAGCCGGCACAGCCACGCTGGAGCCAGCCGTCGTAATCGCGCGCATGCCCTCTGATCCAGCACATCCCGTTGATCGAGGACGATCCGCCCAGCACACGGCCTCGATCATGCTGGAAGCTGCGCCCGCCAAGGCCCGGCTCCGGCGCACCCGGAAAGGCCCAGTTGTATTTGGTGCTGGTCAGATTCGCCAGCATCGCCGCGGGCGCCTTCAGAGAGATAGCGCCGTCCTTTGGCCCCGCCTCTATCAAAAGCACTTTAGTCTGAGGGTCGGCGCTCAGTCGATTGGCCAGAACACAGCCCGCAGAGCCCGCACCAACGATAATGAAATCGGGATCATCCATCTCGCTCAAACCTCCGGCAAGCGATCCGCCCAGGGGCGCGCCTCTTCAAGATCTTCGGCCAGCGCCAGAAGCAACGCATCGTGACCAACCGAACCCGCGAACTGGATACCAATAGGCAGGCCGCCGGACCCAGAGAAAAGCGGCACAGACATTGCCGGCCCGCCCGTGATGTTGAAGACCTCGGTATAGGGCGCGAACCGAACGGAGCGTGGCGCCCAGGCGGCCATATCCTCTTTTGCGAGCGTACTAAGCAAGCCCGAGGGCAAAGGCGGCTCCGACGTGACGGGAAGCATCAACAGATCCACCGACCTCATAGCCGTCGCCATCTGAATCTGGATTGAGGTTATCTGGGCCCGAGCGCGTACCATATCGAGGGCGGAGCGCGTTTTGATGTCATCAAGCGCCCAGCGAACAGCCGCACCCAGCTCTGACTCATCTGGTCCACGGCCCAATGCTTCAGAGCGTGCTTCGATCACCAGAGCCATTTCCGCGGCCCACAGGTTTTGCGCGCAATCCCAGGCCGCGATCCCGTCCGGCCATGTCCAATCCACCGTCCTGTGCCCCAACTCTTCAAGCATCAACCGCGCTTCATTCAGTCGATCGATTGTTTCGGCCTCAGGCAGGCTACCATCGGGTGCGGCGGCGGTCACGCCGATGGTCAGCCTCTTAGCGGCAGCGGAGGCTTGGGGCATCACATGCGGGACGAAGGCAAAATCTTCAGGTCCCGCCGTCGCTGCCAGCATCGCGGCACTGTCGCGAACGGTCCGGGTGATCACATGATCCACGTTCAGCCCGCCAACGAGCGGTCCAAGAGACGAACCGGATCCAATCACCCCACTGGAGGGTTTGAACCCAAAGAGCCCGCAGCACGCGGCAGGCACCCGGATCGAGCCACCGGAATCGCTGCCATGCGCCATCGGCACCATGCCCGCCGCAACAGCCGCCGCCGCGCCACCACTGGAGCCGCCGGGTGTGCGCGACAGGTCCCAAGGATTGAGCGTAGGGCCGAAAAGCTCGGGCTCGCAGACAAATTCGGTCGCAAATTCCGGCGTATTGCTGCGCCCCAGCGTGATCAGCCCGGCCTCTTTCCAGCGCCGGACAAGCGTACTGTCTTGCTTGGCAGGCGGGACATCGCGGAAAAAGCGGCAGGCATGGGTGGTTTGAAATCCCGCGACATCCACATTGATGTCTTTGGCCAGAAACGGAACGCCTGGGAAGGGCATGCTGGATAAGCGATCTTGGTCGAGTTGATCACAAGCCTCCCGCGCGAGATCTGTGTTTTGCGCCACCACCGCGTTGATCTTGGGGTTGAGCCGCTCAATCTCTGCCAGTGCCGCGTCTAGCACTTCGGCTGGCGTCACTTCTCTTCGCTGCACCATCCCTGCCAAGCCGGTGGCATCATGGCTGCGATACTCTTTAGAGCTGAGCATAAAGATCTCTTTGCGCTAGTCGGTCACGAGACCGAGGCTCTTTTGCCTCTTGCGACTCCAGGCCATCGTCATGCGGTCGGCAATCATCGCGATAATCGCCATGCCAATCCCGGCCACGATCCCGACCCCGAAATCACCGTTGCCAAGCCCGATATAGACCTGCTGACCCAGACCATCAGTGCCTACCAAGGCCGCAATCACCAGCATTGCGATGGCAAAAATTATCGTCTGGTTAAGCCCCAGCATCATCACCGGAAGCGCCAGAGGCAGCTTCACCCGCCAGAGCATTTGCATCCGGGTACAGCCAATCGCCGTGGCGGCCTCGGTGATATGGGCAGGAATACTGCGCAGCCCATGCTCGGTATACCGAATGGCGGGCACAATGGCGTAGGCCATTATCGCCAGCAAAGCCGTGAATTCGCCGATTTTGAAGATCATCACAAAAGGGATCAGGATCACGAAGAGCGGCATCGTCTGAAGCGTGTCATTGAAGGGTCTCAGCGTCGCAGAGACGCCGGCAGATTCAGACGCCAGAATGCCCAAGCCCGCACCGAGTGAGAAAGACAGCAGAACCGCTAAACCGCAGAGGTAAATCGACGTCATCGCCTGGGGCCAAACCCCGCTCAGGAGAATGAAACCCAGTCCCGCAAACGTCCCCAGAGCAAGGCCCGCCCCGCCCAATTGCCAGGCCAGGAGCGTGGCCATGGCCACAAAGGTCGGCCAGGGAAGTTCTGTGAGACCAAAGTAAAACAGGATGGCGGCAAAAGCGATCGCGATGGCGCCTTTGATATTGCGACGAAGCCCGACAAGAAGCGCGAGCGAAACAGCAACCACCGCATAGCCCCATCGCATCGTATCGGTGAATTCAAACCCCCAGGTGAAAGGCGTAATCGTCTGGGACAAACCAATCTTGACCGGTAGCATCGCGAAGAAGAAGGCCACGTTCTTGATCTGGTTGATGGCGTCTGAAAACTCGACGATGACAAAATTGATGGCGTTGTTGAGATATTGCGCCGGATAGACTTCCCAGGCGTCGGGGAAGCTTGTCAGGGCGGGCCATGCCCGAGACATGAGCGCAACACCAAGCACAATCGCAAGCGCAACGCCCCATTTCACATATCGCGCGCTGTCAGTGTCCGTCTGCCCCGCGGCACGGGCGGTTTCACCCGCCCCGGCAGCAGCCGCTGTGATCCGGTCCATGACCATCGCCATCAACGCGATCACGATACCCGCCAGCAGGCTCTCGCCAAACTGCGCCTTGCGCATGGTCGAGAGTACCTCCCAACCGATATCCGCAGTGCCACCGATGATCGAGGCAATGATGATCATGGAAAATGCGGCCATAGTCGTCTGGTTCACGCCCAGCAAGATCTGCTTCATCGCGATCGGCACCCTGACACGCCAGAAGATCTGTGAAGCGGTCGCACCTGACATGAGCCCTGCCTCAACGGCCTCCGAGGGTACGCGGCGCAGGCCCAGCATTGTGTTACGCACGGTCGGCGGGAACGCGTAGAGGATCGAGGCGATGAGACCAACAACTGGCCCGAAACCGAACAACAGCAGGATCGGCAGCAGATAGGCGAAAGCCGGCACCGTCTGCAGGAAATCCATGATCGGCTGAATGATACGTTCGAACCGTGGCGACAAAAAACCCAGGGCACCCAGACCAAACCCAAGACCCACAGCCATCGGGACGGATATGGCAACCAGCGCCAGCGAATTCATCGACTCTGTCCAGTATCCGATGACAACCATGTAAAAAAGCGCCAAAGCGCTGAACACCGCCAAACGCCAGCCTGACACCGCATAGGCCGCGAGTGCGACAATCGTGATCGTCACCGACCAGGGCAACCAATTGAGAAAGGCGCGTACCGCGCGCATCGGCACATCCACCACTTCCGAGAAGGTCCGGAAGGCCGCTCCGAATTGGTCAACAAACCAATCCATGAATGTATTGAGCCAGACAGAGACCGGCAAAACCCATGTGTCGGGATACTCCCGTAGCCAGTCCGCCACGCCCGGCGCCAGCATGAGTGCAACGGTCAGGGTCAGAAACCCAATCCAGAGGTAGGTGGATGACCGAGCGTCGGTCATTGCGCCGCTTTTTCGTTGGCGTCTGCATCCTGTGTGCGGAACTTGTCCTGATGAGCCAGAGCCGCGATCACGCTGTTCGCGGTCACAACACCCAATGCGCGATCACCCTGGCAAGCCGCAACCCCTTCCTTGCATGTAGCAAGCCGCGGGAGCAACTCCTCAACCGGTGTCTCACAATCGTGGCGTTCCATGCTCTCGCACAAGGCGACATCCGGATCGAGCACATCACGAGCACGCAGAACTCGGGCCATTGGGACATCTTCTGTGAAATCTGCCACATAGCTGTCGGCTGGATTGGTAATCAGTTCCGCCGGCGTTCCGATCTGAACGCAGCGCCCATCGCGCATGATCATCATCCGGTCTGCAATCCGGAGCGCTTCGAGAAAATCATGGGTGATAAAGACGATGGATTTGCGCAATGTCGACTGGATACGGAGAAACTCGTCCTGCATTTGCCGACGAATCAACGGGTCCAGCGCGGAGAATGGCTCGTCGAGAAACCAGACTTCGGGCTCGATCGCCAGGGAACGCGCAATGCCCACACGCTGTTGCTGACCACCGGAAAGCTGATTGGGGAAGGCACTCTCCCGTCCCTCCAGCCCGACCAGTTGGATCACCCGTTCCGCGCGCGTTTTGCGTTCGGCTTTGGCAATTCCCTGCAAGGACAAAGGAAAGGCAATGTTATCGTAGACATTGAGATGCGGCATCAGCCCGAAATTCTGAAAGACCATGCCCATCTTGTGGCGACGAATATCGATCAGATCCTTTTGGGATTTCGTAAGCAAGTCCTCGCCATCGAGCAAAACCTCTCCATAGGTCGGCTCGACCAATCGCGAGAGACAACGGATCACGGTGGATTTGCCCGAGCCCGACAGCCCCATGATCACAAAAATCTCGCCGACATGAACGTCAAAGCCGACATCGACCGCCGCTGGAATGGCACCGTCATTACGCAAGCGCGCCGCGAGGTCGTCTGCATCCGCACCTGACGCCTCTTGGCCAAAATATGGCGCGCGGTCTTCGGCATAGACCTTCCACAGATGACGGCAGGAGAGTTTGACTGCTTCGCTTTGCAACATAGCTGGCCTTTTCTTGCGCTCGTTTCAGGCCCGCCCGGTCCTAGGCCGGACGACACCTGAT
>JBCCNY010000100.1:0-9350 GCA_039025595.1 Pseudomonadota bacterium
GTGCAGTTTCTTCGATCTCGAAAAACTCGCATCCCTCTTCTGCCCGGCTCAACCTTATATGTTCGGGCAGGGCCGCGCGCACGATCCGGGCATCTTCAGGGCCGCATCGCAGCTCTCCGCGAAGCCTCACTCCCATTCGATTGTACCGGGCGGCTTCGAGGTGATGTCATAGGTCACCCGGTTGATCCCGCGCACCTCGTTGATGATCCGTGTGGCGGTCTCGCCAAGAAATTCATGGGTGAACGGGTAGTAATCCGCCGTCATGCCATCGACCGAGGTCACGGCCCGAAGCGCGCAGGCAAAGTCATAGGTCCGGTCATCGCCCATCACGCCCACAGTACGGACCGGCAATATGGCCACGAAGGCCTGCCAGATCTCGTCATAAAGCCCGTGTTTGCGGATCTGGTCGATAAAGATAGCATCGGCCCTGCGCAGAATGTCGAGTTTGTCTGGAGTGATCTCTCCAGGGCATCGGATGGCAAGCCCGGGGCCCGGAAAGGGGTGACGCCCGATAAACCGCTCGGGCAGGCCCAGTTCACGCCCAAGCGATCGCACTTCATCCTTGAAGAGCTCCCGCAACGGCTCGACGAGCTTCAAACCCATCTTTTCAGGCAATCCGCCCACATTGTGGTGCGATTTGATCGTCACAGACGGCCCGCCCGAGAAGGAGACTGATTCGATCACATCCGGGTACAATGTGCCCTGGGCGAGAAATTCCGCCCCCTCGATCGCATTCGCATGTTTCTGGAAGACGTCGATAAAGAGCCGGCCGATGGTCTTTCGCTTCACCTCAGGGTCGCTGACCCCGGTGAGCTCGCGCAAGAACAACTCTGATTCATCGGCGTGGATCAGCGGAATGTTGAAAGCGTCGCGGAACATGCCGACGACCTCTTCGGCCTCACTCTGTCTCAACAAGCCGTGGTCAACGAAGACACAAGTGAGTTGCTCGCCGATTGATTCATGGATGAGGACCGCGGCCACAGAGCTATCCACCCCGCCGGACAGGCCGCAAATTACGCGCTTGTCGCCCACCTGATCCCGTATCCGCGCAATCGCCTCGTCGCGATAGGCACCCATTGTCCAGTCACCGGTAAAGCCCGCGAGACGGACGAAATTGGCGTAAATGTTCCTGCCATTGGGCGTGTGATGCACCTCGGGATGAAACTGAACAGCATAAAAGCGACGTGTGAGATCTGCCGTAATCGCAAAAGGCGCCCCGGATGACGTACCATAGACCTCAAAACCGGGTGCAATTTCAGCGACATGGTCGCCGTGGCTCATCCAAACCTGTTCGCGATCCTCGTCACTGGCAAACCAGCCCTCTAGCAGTTCGATACGCGCGGTCGTGGGCGCCACATAGGCGCGACCAAATTCGGCTGTGGCATGTTCTCCGGCTTCTACCCGGCCACCGAGATCGTGCATCATCACCTGCTGGCCATAGCAGATGCCCAGGATCGGCACGCCCAACGTATAGGCAGCGCGCGGGGGGCGCGGACTGCCGTCGCGCATCACGGAATCCGGGCCGCCGGAAAAGACGATGGCCTTTGGCGCGAAATCAAGCAGGAAGGCGTCTGTGACTGTTTGGTAAGGGTGGATCTCGCAATAGACATTCAACTCGCGCAAACGCCGGGCAATCAGTTGCGTCACCTGGCTGCCGAAATCGATAATAAGAAGGCGGTCATGTTGAGGCTTTGACATGGCTCCTCGTTAGGACCGGGGCCAGCCATGTGCAAGACCCAGAAACCACCCCCGGCGCGATAGACGGGATCGCCTTTCAGAATCTCCGGAAAGGCGCTTTGCTCTAACGGTCTACAAAAAATGGAACAGGAGCGTTGATGAAACGGCTAAGAGACGCGGTTGCCGCAGGCATCATCACCGAGGCGCAGCGCGAGGCGATCGAGGCGCTCGAGTCGCGAGAGCCGGGGCTCAAGCTGTCGATGGTGCATCTGCTTTGGCTGGGCGGCACCGGGCTGATTGTTTTCGCTATGGTTCTTTTGGCGGCTGAGATCAGTCAGGGAGAGATGGTGCGGCTGATCTGGGTGTGTCTGGCCTATGCGGCCGGTCTGTTTGCGTTGGATATCATTGTTCAAAGGCAACAGAGTCTGCGCCTACTCTCGGCGCTTTTGGTTTTGGGCATCGGGGCCTCCATGAGTATTGCAATTGGTGCGTTCATCGATTTGCAACTTGGTTATCGCGGCATTGGCCGGGACTGGCCCGGGTCACAGGCTGTAGGCCCCCCTGTTCTAAACGGAATTTATCTTCCGAGCCTTCCTGTCTTGCTTGCCTCTGCGATATTGCTGCATTGGCGTGGTTTCCTGCCGGGTTGGATCGGTATTCTGTCTGTCCCAGCTCTCTGGATACTGGATGTTTATCTTGGCGCGGGACTGAGCGACCAGATCGGCTATCCTTGGCTTTTCCTCATTTTCAGTGTCATCGCTTTCGGGTTGGCGTGGTTTTTCGATCTGAGACAGGGGCCCAATCATGGTTTCTGGATCAACAAGATGGGGTTGCTGGCATTTTTCTTTTTTGTGATCGCGGTGACGATTGATCGACCTCAAGATGATTATGTCCTTTTGTTGTCCACCGGTTTTGGGCTGATCCTTTTTTCGCTGTTTTTGCGCCGGTCCGCCGGCGTCTCGGGCGGGGCGTTGGCGCTGGCGATCTATGTTGCCGATTGGGTGTTTGAATGGGATAATCTTTATGTCGCAACCGGGGTGATCGCGCTCGTTGGCTTACTGGCTATCTATGCCGGTGTACGGGCGCATCTGATCGAGGACCGGCTGGACGCTTTTCTGCCAGAGAGCCTTAAACGACGTCGACCCGAGGCCCGCGAAGATCCGATTACCTTCGGATGGTGAAAGACAGCGTCGCAAGGGGTGCATGTCGCAGATGCGTCTGAGATGGCGGATTCGACACCGAAGCCTATGACTATTGCTGTAAGCAGTCCTGCATCCGGGCGTCTTTGGCGGCGCTTCTACATGTGGGGGATGTCAGACATGGTCGAAGCAGCAGCGCGCAGACGCAGCCGGGGCGGGGGAGGCGCCGCGCGCCGGGCAGAACGGACGGCAATCCATATCGAAACCGCCAAATACATTGAGCGCAATATTCCAGTCCTCGACATCCTGAATGAAGAGGCGCTCGAAATCATCGAGGCCAATGCCGAAACCCTGCTTGAGGAAATCGGTGTCAATTTCGTCGAAAACCCCGCAGCGTTGGCGCGTTGGAAAGAGGCGGGCGCAGATGTGGAGGGCGAGCGCGTTCGACTGCCCAAAGGCCTCGCCCGATCGCTGATCAAGACCGCGCCCAGCGTCTATACCCAGCACGCTCGGAATCCAGAGCGCAACGTCGTCGTCGGCGGCAAGACGATGGTCTGCGCCCCGGTTTACGGCCCGCCCTTCGTCCGAGACGTGGCCGGTGGCCGACGCTATGCGACGATGGCGGATTTTGAGAAGTTTGTGAAACTCGGGTACATGTCGAAATGGTTGCACCATTCGGGCGGCACCGTTTGCGAGCCGACGGATATTCCGGTCAACAAGCGCCATCTCGATATGCTGCGCGCGCATATGGTTTTGTCCGATAAACCGTTCATGGGCTCGGTTACTGATCCCAGCCGGGCGCGGGATTCCGTAGAGATGTGCGGCCTTCTTTTTGGTGAGGAGTTCGTCCGCGACAACACGGTGATGACCTCGCTCATTAACATCAACTCGCCGATGACCTTCGACGACGTAATGATGGGCGCGATGGAGGTTTATGCGCAGAACAATCAGGCCTGTATCGTGTCGCCCTTCATCGTGGGCGGTGCGATGGCCCCGGTTTCGGTTGCGGGAACGCTGACGCAAGTGCTGGCGGAGGTTCTTGCGGGCATCTCTTATAATCAGCTGTGCCGCCCCGGAGCGCCGGTGATCATGGGCACCTTTGTCACCTCAATCGATATGAATAGTGGTGCGCCGACCTTTGGAACGCCTGAGGCGGCGCATATTACCTATGGCGCGGGGCAGTTGGCGCGTCGTCTCGGCCTTCCCTATCGCTCTGCGGGGTCGTTCACGGGTTCCAAATTGCCGGATGCGCAAGCCGCCTATGAGACGGCGAATTCGCTGAATATGGGCTTGCTTGCCGGGGTCAATTTCATGTTGCATTCCTGTGGGTGGCTTGAAGGCGGCTTGGTGTCTTCGTTTGAGAAATTCGTGATGGACGCCGATCAGCTTGGCATCCTGCACCATCTGGCGAAGGGCGTCAGCATGGATGAAAATGGTCAAGCCATGGACGCGATCAGAGAGGTCGGACCAGGCGGTCATTATCTCGGCTGTGCCCATACGCAAGCCAATTTCAAAACAGCCTTCTGGCGCTCGGAACTTCTTGATTACAAACCGTTTGAGACCTGGGCGGACGAGGGCGCGCGCGATACGATGGCGCTGGCTGAAACGCGGGTGGCGAAACTCTTGGACAGCTACCAACAACCGGCGATTGATCCCGCGATTGTCGAGGCGCTGGACAGCTATATATCGAAGAAG
Organism: Pseudomonadota bacterium; assembly: GCA_039025595.1. Lineage (GTDB taxonomy): Bacteria > Pseudomonadota > Alphaproteobacteria > Rhodobacterales > Rhodobacteraceae > Roseovarius. Next base: position 4,512 of record JBCCNY010000100.1, read on the forward strand.
AAAGCCTCAATGCCTGACGCATTCACCTAAGTCGTCTTTGCGTGAAACGCCTTCACCGAGAACGCGTCACCAATCGGGCAGAGGCGGCTATGCCCAGCCACTCACGCCAGTGAAACAGGCGATGCCCTAACCGCTTTGCTCTGACGCAACAACTGCGCTTCGTTCATGACTGCAATCATGACCTCGACATGCCGCGCGACCGAATAGGATGCAACGCGGTTTTCGCGCTGTTGGTTGAGATCACTTTCGATTGACATGAGCTGGCGCAGAATCACTTCACTGTCTTCCGAGACGCCTTCGCCAAGATGACGGGAGAGATGTGTGTCCCTTTTGTAATCTGTCATGCCCAGTCGTGCGGCGTTGATCAGCAATCGCGGTCTCTTGAGTGTGTTAAGCTGTGTCAGCAGATCGGGCATTGGAAGCCTCCTTTGTCCCCTTTCCGCTTTATTGACACAACCTATAGATGTGTTGCGTGATGTACGTTTTGAGCGTTCGGTGCTGTTTTGTTTGGTTAACCAATCGGAAACAAAACTCAAATTTGTAGTTCAACGTTAACCGATTGGTAACTTTTACCCGCTTAGGTTGTATTGCACTGGTATTTACCTTGTGTGCAATTGGGGGCCTCGACCTGCCTGTTGGCGGGGGCTGGAGGTAAGAAATGGGTGACGGTAACAAGGCTCTCGGAGCCGGACTAAGTGTGTGTTCTTGGGTGCCACAAGAGGCATTCAGGTATATTGCTCATACCGAACATGGCATGTCGATCCGCGGTCTTGCGCGAGACGCGGGCTGTCATGCATCGACGATCCTGCGCCAAGTGCGTTCCTTTGAGACGCGGCGCGACGATCCTCTCGTTGACGAAGCTTTGCGCCGTATTGGTGCATGGCTCGAAAACAGCCCTCCGAACAACCTTTCAAAGCGAGTTGAAACCCAATCGGCGTCTAAGGAGGACGAGATGACCGTATTGGATAAAATACCTGTTTATGCTGATGGACCCGCCTTGAGTGACGCGAGGCTGAAACAGGAAGCGAAGCGCATTTTACAAAGATTGTGCGAGGCCGGCGCGGTCTTGGCAGTGGCCACGGAAATGGACAAGGCTGTGGTGGTGCGCGAAACGGAAACCGGGTCGACCCGCACAGCAATCGTCGATCGGAATGTAGCCGAGGCGATGGCGCTGAAAAACTGGATCGCCTGCGCAGCGCCCGGACGCGTGTCACGATACAAGATCACCGGAGCAGGTCGCATCGCACTTGAACAACTGATCGCGGATCCGGATTTAGAACAGGACATGCTTCCAGAAACCGAAGCAGCCTTTCTAGGCGCTGATCTGTGTGAAGAGACACCGTCCAAACGCCGGCGGAAAAGATATGGCACGGTCGAGACGCCGTTGGTCTTGCTGGCGCGTCGGCGTGACAGTGATGGCGAGCGGTTCTTGTCAGAGGGTCTTGTCCGTGCTGGTGAACGTCTCCGAGAGGATTATGAGATGGCGCAGGTGGCCTTGTCTTCTGAAGCAGAATGGAACGATGTCTTGGCCGCGCTCGACGCAAACTCGACCGACAACCTCGCCCGCGCTACGCGTGCGGCACGGCATTCGGTACGTCGTGCACTTGAGGACCTGGGACCGGGACTGAGTGATATCAGCCTGCGGTGCTGCTGTTTTCTGGAAGGTTTGGAAACAACGGAGAAGAAAATGGGTTGGTCTGCGCGATCGGGCAAGATCGTTTTGCGCATCGCTCTTCAACGGCTCAAACGACACTATGACGCACTTGGAGATGAAGCCTCAATGATGGGCTGACTGAGGAAGAGCCGACCTGAACCACTAGGGCAGGGATGCTCCGGGCGCTGACGAGTTGAGCGCGCCCGGATGAGCCGCGACGCGACACTCTCGGAAAAGTCGATCGTGAACTGGCTCACTATGCACAAGCAAACAGCAGCAAACTAACGCTGAAATTGCTCTCAGACCGATTGTCTAGGTAGTTTTTCCGTGACTGCAATCACTGGACAGGGTTTGAGCGTTCTGCTCTAGGGCTCGCAACACGGGTGCGCAGCCTGTCCTGTCCGGTCTCACCCCGAGAATAGGCACGGTGGGAACTCGTTACGCGTAGGGGCCGTCTGAACCGTCGGCATACCGAAACTGGTACAACCCACCTGAAGTGGGTATATAGCTCATAGGTTACCAAACCATTGGCGAGGACCCCGCTTTGCGCGATCTCAAGATCCCTTCGGAACGGCATCCAGAAAAGGCGCACAAATCCGACAATGCCCAGCCGCGCAAGCCGGATTGGATTCGGGTGAAGGCGCCCAATAGCGCCGGTTACCGGGAAACGCACCGGATTATGCGAGAGCATAATCTTGTTACCGTTTGTGAAGAGGCGGGATGTCCGAATGCCGGCGAGTGCTGGAGCCAGGGTCACGCCACGATGATGATCATGGGTGATATCTGTACCCGCGGATGCACCTTCTGCAACATCGCAACCGGCCGTCCGGGTAAGCTTGACCTCTTTGAGCCGGGCCGTGTGGCTCATGCCGTTCAAAAGCTTGGCCTCAACCATGTTGTGGTGACCTCGGTGGACCGCGACGACCTGAAAGACGGTGGGGCAGAGCATTTCGCGCAGACCATTCGTGCCATACGCCACCGAGCGCCTATGACAACGATTGAGATTCTGACCCCAGACTTTATCAAGGCTCAAGCCGGTGCGCTTGAAACCGTCGTCGATGCAAAGCCGGATGTTTTCAATCATAACCTGGAAACGGTACCGGGCCTCTATCCAGGGGTTCGTCCGGGCGCGCGGTACTTTCACTCGCTTCGTCTGTTACAACGCGTGAAGGAACTTGATGCCGAGATCTTCACGAAGTCAGGAATCATGGTGGGTCTGGGTGAAGATAAACAGGCGGTGCATCAGGTCATGGATGACATGCGTGCGGCAGAAATCGATTTTCTGACGATCGGTCAATATTTGCAGCCGACCCCCAAACATCACGCTGTTGACCGGTTTGTGCACCCAGATGAGTTTTCAGCGTACGAGCGCGCGGCCTATGGCAAGGGGTTTCTTATGGTATCGGCCACACCGCTCACGCGGTCGTCTTATCACGCCGGAGACGACTTCGCGCGGTTGAGAGCTGCTAGGATGAAGGCACTTGCAAAAGCCTGATCACTGAGTAGGTGTGAGCGATCTGGCAAGGGCCACTAATTTAATTATGATAAGCCTACGCGTTCCAAGGTTTTGGACGACTTTGGTTTAGCCACCCCAGCTACGGATCGGGCCACAATCCATGTGAACAAAATTCGAGCGTGAGTACCGCCCCACGCCGCCGCCCTTGCATGCAACGGCGGCTCTGTACATTTGATTGACCGAGCGCGAATTTAGCCGCAAATCGGCTGCTTCACCTTTCATGTGGCGAGAGTTGCGCGCCACCCCGCGCCCCTTTGCGCGCAGCATCGCATTTGTCTGGGGAGAGCGGTAGCCGGACAGAAGCATGTAGGGCTCGCGAACGTCCATCAGGTTGTGCGCGGCAGACATGACGTCGACAGTCCGAAAATCAATCCGATGCACATCATTGGTTCGCCAATCGCGCATGAACAATTGGATTTCTTTAACCGCTTCTTTGATGTAATCGCCTTCAATCCAATAGATTGTGTCGATCCGTTCACCAGTCCGGGGAGACATCATACGCAACCTACGGATGTCGCCGGCTCCTCGAAGAAGCCCTGAAGCGTTCGAAAATGTTGGCGCTGCCGCCACGGTAGTTGCTGCGAACGCAGCCAGAATTGATCGGCGCGAAAAGCCCGATAGTGTTTTATTTGCCATGTACTTAGCGCTCGTTTAGTCGCTTACCTGTTTACCGCCTATTACTGACGGTTTGTGCCATCTCATCCCCAGATGCGGGGAGCTTATCGCATATCAAGAATCGGTTACCAATAGGTGAAGTCCGACATGGTCCGACCACCAAGCGTTTTCGGCGACTTTTTGCGCAAAAGTTAACACAATTTGAGCAACTAGGGGTGAGACTGTTGCCATTTCCCCTCAGAGGCGAGTGAAATTTCAGGTTTCAATTTTCATTGGACAAGAGAATCGTTTCAACGGCATGCTGAAGGCGTTGCATGTAAAGGGGCAACGATGCGACCCAAAGTTACCTGTCATCGGCGCATTTGCGGCTTTATCGCGCTCGTTCTTGTGCTCGCTCTTCCTGGTGTTTGGTCACCGACCGCAGCACAGTCTCAGAGTATGGCATTCAAACAGGGCGTTGCAGAAGCGGCCGTCATGGATCGGTCTATTGCCGATTACTTTCGACAGCGCGCCTATGCGCCCCTTTGGACCGACACTGCAAAAGGGGCCGCAAGACGCGTCGCCTTGCTCCGAGCGCTGGATCAAGCGTCTTTGCACGGGCTACCCGAACAGCGCTATGATCTTGATGTGGTCTTCGACGCCCTGCGCACGGCGCGCTCGGAAAAGGATCTGGGCCGAGTTGAGGTTGCACTGACCAAGGTCTTTCTGTTGCTTGCTAGGGACATGCAAACCGGCATTCTTGAGCCGCGTAAGGTCGTCCGGGCGATAAAACGCGATATCCAGACCTCGAAAACCGATGCGCTGCTTGACGCTTTCGTCGCCTCGGATCCTGCTCGGTTTTTTGCGACACTTGCTCCCGACAGTGCCGAGTATCGCTCTCTTCTGAGGCAAAAACTACGCCTGGAAAAAACGATTGCTTTGGGCGGATGGGGCGCGACCGTACCAGTTCAGAAGCTGGAACGCGGCGACCGCGGTGACGCTGTTATACGGTTGAGGACCCGCCTTGAGACGATGGGTTATCTGACCCAAAGCTCCGTTGCAAAGTATGACCGCA
>JBCCNY010000101.1:0-9336 GCA_039025595.1 Pseudomonadota bacterium
AAAAACTTCTGGTGTTCGCGCATCGAGCTTTGCAGCACCTCGGGCGGCAGATCGAGGAAGTCTGCGCCAATCTCTCCGATCAGCGCCACGGGCCATTCCACAAGCCCCGCCACCTCGCGCAACAGCCCGGGATCTGCGACCAAGTCCATCCCCGCCTCTGTTGAGAGCGCTTGCGCTGCTGTCTCGATCTTTTCCGCGCGCTCTTCTGGGTCGAGTATGACATAGCTCTGCATAAGCTTTGCCGTGTAATCCTCTATGTTTACGACAGAAAATTCGTCAGGTGCCATGAAACGGTGACCTTCGGTCGTATCGCCGCATGACACGCCTTCCAGCTCTACAGGCACAAGCTTGACCGTTTCGCTTTCGCTCAGAATGCACAGGATCCGATGCAGCGGACGCACCCAGCGCAGGCTGCCGCCGCCCCAGCGCATGGATTTGGGCCAGGGAAAGTTCTGGACAGTCTGAGCCAAAACCTCGGCCACGATATCTGCTGCCGGGCGACCCTGACGCGTGATCTGCGCGACATAGACCTGACCCTTCTTGTCATCACGCAGTTGCAGGTCCTCGCGTGCCACGCCGGCCCCGCGTAAAAACCCCTCGATCGCCTTCTCTGGCGCATCGATGCGCGGACCACGGCGTTCCTCATGCGTAGTGGGCGAGGCGGCATCGAGACCTATCACGGATAAGGCCAACCGTCGTGGCGTCGCAAAAGCCTGCGCCGGACCAAAGGTGAGCCCAGCCTCTTCTAAACCGGCACAGATCCGATGGCGCAGATCTTCTGCTGCCCGCGCCTGCATCCGCGCGGGGATTTCCTCAGAAAAGAGCTCGATCAGAAGGTCCGGCATGAACGCGCCTCAGAAATTCACGATGGTCTGAATAACGACCGCATTGGCGAGATCAACGAAAAACGCCGAAACGAGCGGCAACACAACAAAGGCGATGGGCGAAGGGCCGTAGCGCTTGGTCACTGCGGTCATGTTGGCAATCGCTGTGGGCGTGGCGCCAAGGGCGAAGCCGCCAAAACCGGCCGCCAGAACCGCAGCGAGATAATCTGACCCCATGACGCGAAACAGGATGAACACCACGAAAGCAATCGCAAACACTGTCTGCACCGCCAGCACCACCAGCAGGGTCAGCCCCAACCCCCCGAGAGCCCAAAGTTGCATACTCATGAGCGACATCGCTAGAAAGACGCCCAGCGTCAGCTCATTCAGAACCGCCAGTGACCTATCCCCGAAAGTTTGCGGCGCGTTGGGCATCAGAATTGCCCGGGCATTGGCCAGGACGATCCCCATGATCAAGCAGGGCACAAAGAGCGGCAGCTTCAACCCAGTTGCATCGATGATGCCATGGAGGAGGTATCCCAGGAACACGACGATGTTGAGCGTCAGGATCGCGCGCATCAGCTGCACATGATCAATTGCCGGGGTGCTGTCCGGATGATCATCGGATAATCCGACTGCCAATTCTGCATTCGGGCGGTCCGGGCTCAAACCGCGCCGTTCAACCAGAAACTTGGCAATCGGTCCCCCGATCAGCGCGGCCAGAACCAAGCCCAGCGTGGCCACGGCAATCCCCAGTTCGGAGGCACCGTCCATGCCCGCCACTTGCTCGACCTGAGGCGACCAGGCGATCGCCGTGCCGTGCCCACCGATGAGCGACGCAGAGCCCAGCAACACGCCCGCCTTGGCTGGCAGATCAAAGATTAGCGCACCGAGAACGCCAATTCCGTTTTGCGCCACAATCGTGACAAGCGTCAATATGAGCAGCAAAAGCAACGGCTTGCCCCCGGCGACCAGATCTGAGAGCCGCGCATTGAGACCAATGCCCGCAAAGAACAGCACGAGAAACAGATCGCGGCCCGCCATCTCAAAGCTGATTTCGAGCCCAGTGATCTTAAAGACCAAGAGCAACAGGAGCGCCGCGATCAACCCGCCGCTCACCGGTTCGGGAATGTTGAACTCCCGCAAGGGCGCCACCTTCCGGTTGAGTCGCCAGCCGAGCAAGAACACCGCAAACCCACAGGTGACCGCGATGAAATCCGGGATCAGCAGTGTTTGTGTCATCACGGGCGTTCCGGCGGGGGCGGACAGCCCTCGGGTACAGGATTGCCGTCAAAGGCTGCGTGACCGCAAGGATTGATCTGGTGCCAGACAAAGCCCTGACCCGCCTCGGTGATGGCCACAACGCGGTCGATCCCGTATTCCAGATGACCCTCACCCAAATAGGCGCGCGCTATTCCGCTCTTCAGTGCCTCGGCAATGGCGTCGGCGTCGAAGCATTCAAACCAACCCGGCGCATTGCGCGGCTCAGCCCGCGGATAAGGCGCGTAGAGAGCAGCTAACGCATCTGAGGTTACAGGCGTTGAGAAGCACGCGCGATAGCGGATCGGACTGCTGGCGGCATCAATGGCTTGGAAATCGGTATGCGCCAGAGGTTCTGGCGCACCTTCGGCGATCGTTAGCTTCACATCTCCCTCGCCTGTCGGCTCCACGGTTTCATAAAAATGGTAGATTTGCAGATAGTAGAGCGCCCCACCCGCAATGATGGCGCTCAAGACGATAACCAGACCCAGAAACTTGCCCATCACGGCGCATCTTGCCCAAAGCAGACCACATTTCCGTCCGGGTCGGTCACCTCGACCTCGCGCATGCCGTAATTGGTGTGTGTCGGCCCACGGAAGGCGTGCCCATCCTTGCGAAGTTTAGCCGCCAGATCGTCCAGTGCGTCAGTGTGAAAATAGGCACGCCACCCCTCATGAGGCGCCTCTGGCCCGTCCCAGGCGGTGAGAAAAACCTGCGCGCTGTCACGGCGCAGGATGCCAAACCCTGTCTCAGGCTCTCCAGCTTCTTCAACGATTTCAAATTCTAGCGCGCCACACCAGAAGTCCCGGGCGCGGGCATAATCGGACACGCGCAACACAGGGACCGACGAGGTGAGCGTCATGTTGCAAAGCCTCCGGCCTCGGTGCGCACAAAAGCGTCGGCGCATTGTTTGGCGAGTGCTCGCACACGTCCGATGTAAGCCTGCCGCTCAGTCACGGAAATCACGCCGCGCGCATCGAGCAGATTGAAAAGATGCGAGGCCTTGATGCATTGGTCATAGGCCGGTTGCGCCATCACAATGCGCTTGCCGGTTTTGGGGTCATCCTCGGGTTGTGCGAGGATCCTGGCGCATTCGTTCTCTGCGTCTTCGAAATGCTTCAGCAGCATGTCGGTATCGGCCACATCAAAATTCCACCGCGCATATTGCGCCTCTGCCTCGCGGAAGACGTCGCCATAGCTCAGCGGGATAGGGGCATCGGGATCATTGAAGGGCATCGCATTGCCGTCATCATAGCCCAGCACATACATGGCCAACCTCTCCAGCCCATAGGTCAGCTCGCCCGAGACCGGGTGGCAATCATGGCCACCCACTTGCTGGAAATAGGTGTACTGGCTCACTTCCATACCGTCGCACCAGACCTCCCAGCCCAGCCCCCAGGCGCCGAGCGTCGGGCTTTCCCAATCGTCTTCAACAAAGCGGATGTCGTGCAGATCCATATCAATGCCGATGGCGGCCAGCGAGCCGAGGTAAATCTCCTGAAAATCAGGCGGGCTTGGTTTAACCAAGACCTGGAACTGATAGTAATGCTGCCAGCGGTTGGGGCTTTCCCCATAACGGCCATCGGTCGGACGGCGCGAGGGCTGAACATAGGCCGCGGACCAGGGCGTGGATCCCAGCGAGCGCAGGGTGGTCGCCGGGTGAAAGGTGCCCGCGCCGACCTCCATATCATAGGGTTGAAGCACGGCGCAGCCTTGCGCGGCCCAGTACTGCTGAAGCCGTAGAATAATCTCTTGGAAGGAGCGTGGTTTATCTGATCCATCCGCCATGGGCGCCCCTCTGAATTGGCCGTGTGACATCATGTGTCTGTCCTAAGCGCGCATCCCGGGCGGGTCAATTCCGTGTTGAAGTGACAGAACAAGCCAAACTGAAAGCCCGCTCACGGGTGCGCGAGATCTGGTCTATGCCGGTTTTGTTTTGCTATGAGTATGATGAAGAGATCGGCGACAGGGTTGGACCGAAATACAGATGCTACGCGTTCTATTCATTTTGTTTGTCGCCTGCGTGATGACTGCAAAGCCCGCTGCCGCGCAACAGCAGGTGTTTATCCAGATCGAGGCGCAGCCGAGCCTCTCGCTCGCCCAGAACAGTCTGCGCAGTTACGCCGGGCGCTTCGGCGACCTGAACGGCTTTGAACTCAATAGCGGTTGGTTCGGCATCGCGCTTGGCCCGTATCCGGAAGAAGACGCGGCGGGCATTCTGCGCAGCATGCGCGCCGCTGGGTTAATCCCTCGCGACAGCTATATTGCGAAAAGCAACGATTTTGCATCGCAATTCTGGCCAGAAAGCCCAGCACGACTGCCTCTTGAAAGCCCGGAGGCCGCACCTGAAACCAGCCTGTCGCAAGGCAATCAAACAGACAGCGGACACTCCCAATCCGCGCTTGCAACCGCTGCAGAACCCGAAGAAACCCCACGACGCGAAACGCTCAGAGAGGCCCGCGCTGGCGAGGCCCGCTTGACACGCGACACCCGCGGCGAGATCCAGCGCGCGCTGGCCTGGGCAGGGTTCTATCAGGGTCGAATTGATGCCTCCTTCGGTCCAGGCACGCGGCGCGCCATGTCCCGCTGGCAAGAGGCACGGGCCCTGCCCGGCACCGGCATTCTCACAACGCGGCAACGCGCGATGCTATTGAACGACTACAATGCTTTACTGGAAGGTCTGGACCTGTCGCCTATCGAGGATACGCAGGCCGGCATCGCCATGACACTTCCGCTGGGCATAGTGCAATTCGCCCGATATGAGCCGCCTTTTGCCCATTACGAGGCACGCAACACGCCGCAAAGTGACCTAGACGCGCAGGTTTTACTGATCAGCCAGAGGGGTGATCGCGCTGCATTGGCGGGGCTCTATGACGTGTTGCAAACGCTGGAGATTGTTCCCTTGCGGGGCGCGCGGCAGCTTCGTGCCGATGCGTTCGCGATTACCGGGCAGGATGCTGCCCGCATCACGCATATCGAAGCCCGTCTCGAAGCAGGCCAGATCAAAGGATTTGCCCTGATCTGGCCTGCAGGCGATGAGGGACGGCGGACGCGCGTGCTGGCGCTCATGCAGGAAAGCTTCACGCGGCTCGAGAACGTTCTGGAACCATCTGTCGCGTCGGTTGCAACAGAGCGCATCGACTTGCTGGCCGGACTGGAGATCCGCCAACCCTTGCGCACCCGATCCGGTTTTTTCATCGACAGACGCGGCTGGGTGATGACAACGGCGGATGCGGTGGCGGGCTGTTCACGTGTGACGATCGACGCCACAGCACAGGCAGAGGTGGAGAGTGTTGCGAACGAGGTCGGCCTTGCGCTTTTACGACCGAGTGATCCGCTGGCGCCACCAAGCGTGGCGGCTTTCGCACCGGGTACGCCGCGCCTGCGCTCTGAAATTGCTGTGGCGGGCTATTCTTATGGCGGTGTTCTGGGCGCGCCCTCGATCACCTTTGGCACGCTGGAAGATCTTCGAGGCCTGTCCGGAGAACCAGAGCTTAAACGTCTGGCGCTCAGCGTTCTTGACAGCGATGCGGGCGGCCCCGTGCTCGACGACGGTGGCGCGGTCCTTGGGCTGTTACTATCCAAGAAAACCAGCGACCGACTGCTGCCGGATAATGTGAGTTTCGCCGCCGGGCCAGAGGCGATCGGCCGCCTGCTTTTGGACACCGGGATCACGCCGGAGCGCGCCGGGCCGGGCGAGAGCCTGCCGCCGGAGATTTTGCGTCAGCAGGCGGCCCGCATGACGGTGCTGGTCAGTTGCTGGGAGTAAGGCGTCACCCAACCCACCTGCCCGTTGGGTCCCGTTGGATTTTGAGTATTTATGGCAAGATGAAGCGGATGGATGTCACCAATTTCTAGAGGCCATCTGCGATCCCTGCGCGGACATGGATCAGCGTCGGCCTGTCTGCGTCTAACGCGGCGCGCACAGACTTTTGCATCTCTTCTAGTGTGTCCGGTCGAGCGCTGTAGGCACCATACGCCTCCGCGAGCGCACAAAAATCCGGGTTACGCGCGATCACCGCGTTCGGCGCGATCTGGGCGCGGATCATGCTGGCCTCGATCTCGCCCAGTTTGCCGTTGTCCCATAGGAAAATCGGCAGGGGCAAGCCCAGCTCTACCGCGGTGCCCAATTCCTGCATCGTGTATTGGAAGCCGGAATCGCCCATGATGGCGAGTGTTGGCGCTCCGGCGCGCGCAATCGCGCCGCCCACAGCCGCAGGCAGGGCGTAGCCCAACGTGCCGAAGCCCATCGGATGATGCCAATGACCGGGGCGTGCCATTGGCCAGATCTCTTTTGCAGCATAGGCGAACTGGGTCATGTCGGAATAGATCATTGTATCCTCCGGCAAGGCAGTGCGCAGCGCATCCGCGACCGGCACGATCCCCGGTCGCTCGGCATCTGTCTCCAAACGCCAGCGGGCGCGCAGTTCGGCCAGGGTAGCGGGCTCCCAGTCGCTTTGTCCTTCATCAGGCAACGCGCTGGCCAAAGCCGTCAAGAAAGCTGCGCTGTCGGACAGGATCGCTAGATCGGATTGCGGGTGGTCAAGCTCGACGGGATCGATATCGACGCGTATCACCGGCGCCGTATGTCCAAGCTCCGTGCGCCAAAGATCGACCTCGGCCAGTTCGGTTCCTATAACAAGGAGCAAATCCGCCTGCGCCAGTAAATCCGCTGAATCCGGACGACCTAGATAGGCGCCGAGGTTCAAGGGATAATCGTCGGCCACCAACCCTCGGCCGCTATAGGTAGTGAAAACCGCGGCACCGGTGCTGGCCAGAATGCTGGTGATCGAACCTGCCGCGGGCACTGCGCCACCGCCAAGAATGATCACCGGGCGGCGCGATACCTTGAAACGGTCTGCCGCATCCGTGATCTGGTCCGTTGTTGCAACACACCTTTTGGGACGCGCAACCGGTGGGGTTGGCGCAGTCGACGCGAGCGTTCCGCCCAGCGCGATAGGAACCTGAATATGTTTGGGACGCGGACGTTCGCCTGCGAACTCGTTGAGCGCCCGTTCAACCAATGTGTAGACGGCCTCCGCGCTTTTGACCTCGTGGCTCCAGTCGAACACACAGGCCGCCGCTCGCTCCTGGTCGATCATCTGATGCAATTGCCCGCGTCGCGCCGCTGTTTCATCGAGACAGGAGGAGATCACCAGGAGCGGTACCGAGTCCGAATAGGCTTGTCCGGCGGCCGTGAGGATATTGGTCAAGCCTGGACCGGTAATCACATAGGCCACGCCGGGTTTTCCGCTCGCGCGGGCATAGCCATCGGCCATGAAGCCGGCCCCCTGCTCGTGGCGGGCAAGGATATGAGTGATGCCGACCTCTTCGATGCCGCGATACATCTCGATATTATGCACGCCGGGAATGCCGAAAATGACATCGACACCGCGCGCCTTGAGCATGTGAGAGATTTGCGCCCCAAGTGGTCTGTCCGTCATCAAATCCTCCAGAATGACAGAGTGAAAATCGCATAAACGGCCAGAAGTTCCAGCCGCCCGATCAGCATCGCAGCCGACAGCAACCATTTCGCGCTATCATTGAGCGGCGCGTAATTGCCGGCCGGGCCGATGACATCCCCCAGACCCGGTCCGATATTGGCCAGCGCTGCCCCTGCTCCAGACAATGCGGTAATGAAATCGAGCCCCGTCAAGCCCAGCGCAATCGACAAAAGCCCCAGCGTCACGATGAAAAAGATGAAGAACGACATGACCGAGTTCAGCACATCGTCATCCACGGGCAAGCCCTGATAGCGCGGCGTGAAAATACCATGCGGTGTATAAATCCGCTGCATCTGCGCGCGCACCGAGGCGAAAAGCAGCTGATAGCGGAAGATCTTGATCGAGCACGAGGTCGACCCCGCGCACCCTCCGATCAACCCGATGAAAAACATCATCGCGACCGGAAAAGACCCCCATTGCATATAGTCGTCGCTGGCATATCCCGTTCCGGTCAGGATCGACACCGTATTGAACAAGACCTTGCGCACGCCCTCTTCGGTCATCTCCTGCTGCTCGCTCACCTGCCAGATTACCAGCAAACCAACCGCCACGAGGCAGGCCAGAAAGAAGCCCCGCACCTGCGGATCGGTGAGGAGAGGTTTAGCGGTGCCGGCTGTGATCTGCACAAAGCGGACAAAGGGCAAAGCCGCCAACATCATGAACACCACGGCAACATATTGTGCCGTTGGCCCAAAAGCAGCGAAAGAGGCGTCATAATTGGCAAAGCCACCCGTTGCGAGCGTGGTCATTGCATGGACAGTGGCGTCGAACGGGTCCATGCCCGCCAGCATGTATGCCGCGATGCAAAACAGGGTCAGTGACAGATAGATCACTGAAATGCGCGAGGCGATCTCGCGCGCGCGGGGCAGGATTTTACCCAACGTATCGAAGGCCGCGCTGCGGAATATCTGCATTCCCCCGACGCGCAGTTCAGGCAAAAAGACCATCGCCACCACGATGATCCCCACACCGCCCAGCCATTGCAGAATGCCGCGCCAAAGCAGCAAACCCTTGGGCAGGTCTTCCAGATCCGAGAGCACCGTTGCGCCAGTGGTCGTAAGACCCGACATTGCCTCGAAAAACGCGTCCACGACCCGCGCCTCGGTTGCGCCGAAGAGAAAAGGCAAAGCCCCAAAAATTGGCAGCGCAAGCCAAACACCTGTTGTGAGTAAAAACGTCTGTTGCAGCCTGAGCGGCTCGGCCCGCTTGGAGCGGCAAATCAAGATGGTGATTGCTCCGACAGCTATCGTGATTACAGAGCTTATGACGAAGGCGGGCCAATGGGCACGTCCTTCTGCCAGATCGACAAGCATTGGCAAAACCATGGCCACGCCAAGGGCAAGGACCAGCAGGCCAATGACATGAAATACGGGCCGCAGATCCGGCATACGTCAGACTTGTCGGCCTCGCGCCCGAGTGTCAAGTCGCACAGATGCGTGAAGAAGACGCCAGAAAAAACCGGCAAACAAAAAACGGCCGGGTGATCGCCCGGCCGCCTTCAGGTTTGCCGTTTGATTCTAGAATCTCAGCTGGCTTTATCTGACCCGTTGTCGAGACGTTCCGGCATTGCGGGTGGGGTTGACGGCTTGCGTGTTTTTTTGGGCGCTGGTGCCGCCTTGGCCGAGGCTGGCGCTGAGGCTGGTGCTGGTGCTGGAAAGGTGGTCACGTTGCTTTCGGCGGCCTGAGTTTTCGGCACGGACTTGGCAACGGCTGCTTTAGGCGCTGGCGTTGACTTCGGCGCTGTTGCT
>JBCCNY010000102.1:0-9325 GCA_039025595.1 Pseudomonadota bacterium
ACGGCGAAGGGGCCACCTGCTGGTGTACGCAGCGAGGGCGATCAGGTGACACGGCTGCTCGACTGAACAGATGACGGTACCGGAACGGTTGTGTCCGGCAATCCGAACAGTTGCTGGATTCCGGTCCGGGTCGACTGTGGTCCGAATTTTGTGAAACACCCGGCACCCCGTGCAGCCGGGTGTTTCGTATTTTGCTCAGATGAGCGGCATGCGCCGCATGTTGCCGGGGCTATCGGGATCGCGATACTTGTTCGGTAAACCCCGCTCCTCAAGAAGGTTGGCACAAAAGGCGAGCCTATCGCGATCCAGCGTGACACCAAGCCCAGGCCCCTCTGGAAGAGACAGGTGATTGTCCCGTGGGCTGAATGGTCCCTCGGAAATGACGTCGACGGGTTGTTGACGCAAAAGCGACTGATTGGGTTCGCGGATATGGAGATGCGCCGCGCAAAGCTGCAGGTAAGCGGCTGTGCCGAGCCCGCTATCGCCTGAATAGCACCAGAAATCGACACCTGCTCCTTCGCAAGCCGATACAAAGCGCATCGCCGCGGAAAAACCGCCTAAACCCGCCACATCAGCGACCAGCGCGTCAGGCACGCCAAAAGCCACGGCTTTGGTCAGATCGACATTATGGCCCGAAAACGGGATTGCCGTATGGGTCCGGAGCTTGCGCATCTGCCGCCATTCGGATGTGGGATCCTCCCAGTTGCGCAAACCAAGCTCGTCGAAGCCCCGCGCCAGATAGAGCGCCGAGGGCAGGCTGAAGGCCTGATTGCTGTCGATGCGCAACATCGCATCCGACCCCAAGGCATCCCGCAAGGCTTGCATCAGGGCAATATTGGCACCCAGATCAGGATCGGAAACCTTGCCCTCAAAGAAGGTGGTGCCAAACTGGTTTTTCAGCGCAAGGCAGTAATCTACGACCGCGCCAATACTGGCCTCGCCTGCCACCTCTCCCTGTGGCAATCGGTAGGCAAAGTAATCTGTGAAGGGGATTTTTTTGCGTTGGATACCTCCGAGCAAGTTCGCCACCGGCTGATCCCAGAGCTTTCCGCGCAGATCCCAAAGCGCGATCTCCAAACCACCCCAGGCGCCCCGTGTCGCATAATCCGTCACCGAATGACAAAACGGCTGAGAGGGAAGAACCAGACGCTCCAGCCGTACCAAATCCAGCGCGTCCTGACCTACCAAGCCCTCCTGCCAGCTTGCGATGATGGTTGCGGCAGCATGTGACGGCGCTTCGCCGATACCGGTCACGCCTTCGGTTGTCTCAACCTCCACAACCGTCTTGGTGAAGCCGTCGAGCACGCCGTAGGACCAGACGTATGGCGCCTCCAGCGGAACGAGGATCGGCGTGGCACGTATGGCGCGTATTTTGATCATGACGTGTCTTTCATAACAGCATCTCCTCCCACGCCTTGGGATGATGGGTCAGCAATTCATAGCCTGTCCCTGTTACGATCACGCTGTCGCCCACCTGGGCGCGAAATGTCTCGCCGGTGACAGACCCGTCCACGGCCAGAACCATGCCGGGTTGCAATACTGTTTTGTCTCCCGACACCAATTGGGGGTGCTCCAGATAGCTAAAGCCGGTCGCGCGGCCGCAGCGGAAAGGATAGGCATAGCCCGCGCTCTGAATCACCTCTGCATAGGCCGGTTGAACGGTTTCGGCCGTGACCCCGGGACGCAACTCGGCGAGCGCCGCGGCTTGCGACGCGACTGCCACTTCGTAAAGCGCCGCCTGCGTCGGATCTACAATCTCCCCCAACCAGAAAGTCCGATCAAAACCAAGTTTGAAGCGGTGAAAATTCGTCATCCCGCAAAACCACATGAAGACAGGCTCACCGTGGCGCATGATGCGGGTACTGGCGCGATGACGCGTTTTCGTCACCGCCTCCCCCGACGCCATGATCTGCGAAAACTGCGTGTTGGGTGACATATCCGTGGGGGCGTAATGCATCTCGAGCAAGGCTGCCGCCTTGCGTGTCCCCGCCGCTGACGCCGCCAGTGCCACCTCGGATTCCGGCACGCCCGGCGCCATCGCCGCGCGGCTCCCCTCCATCATCGCCATCGCGACCTGCCCGGCATGGCGGTCCAATTGCAGCTCTTCGGGCGATTTAATCCGGCGCATTTGGGACAGGATTGGCGTCACGCCCGTGAGCTGCTTTGGATCGACCAACTGACCTACATAGTCCCGCACAAGGGATGGCATATGGTCGGGCTCGATCGCCACCTGACTGGCAGAGGCCAGCGCCCGCGGCAAGCACGCGCGCCATTCCGCGCTGTCCCCATCATTCCAAGGGACAATACGGTCGACCCTTGCTGTGGCCCGCGCAGTGTTGTGATCGATCACCGGGGTCAAGAGAACGCTCTCTCCACCTCGCAGCACAATCAGGATCGCAGGCCTGCCGAAATCCATGTGCAGGTAATCGTGGTAACCCGCCAGATAGCAGACGTTATCGTCATCTGTAACGAGGGCCACGTCGATCGACGCCTCGTACAAGGCGGTCCGAAACGTTTTCATACGCTCCTCGAACATGGCTAGCCCTCCGATGTCACCGGAAGCCTGTCACGTACAAGCCGCGCCCAAAGATCAGCGCCAATATCCAGTAGGTCATCATTGAAATCATAGTCAGAGGCATGCAGTGGCTGACCATACGGACCAGTCTCTCCATTTCCCAGAAGGAAGAAGCAGCCCGGCACCGCGTTGGCGAAATGAGCGAAATCCTCAGAAAAGCTCATCGGCTCGCGGTCCGATATCGTCGCGCGCCCCGCGACCTGCGCCACGCGGAGCACGGCTTCAGTGGGACCGGACGCATTGATCGTCTCGATGAACTCGGTTCTGAAATCGAGTTTTGCGTCCACCTCATGCGCGCGGGCTATGCCCGCCACCAGCCGGCGCATAAACCGCTCGATGGCATCGCGATCCTCGGCGTTGCGCGCACGTACATCCCCTTTCAGCAGAGCGCGTCCGGGCAGAACGTTGCGCGCCCCATCGGTGGAAAACTCCGTCACTGAAACCACCGCGCCCGCGCCCGGCGCAAGCTTGCGCGCCACGATGGTTTGCAGCGCCTGAACCATTTCGGCACCGACCGTGATGGAATCGCGCCCTACCTGCGGCATCGAGGCATGACCTCCCTGCCCAACGATCGGGATCTCGAAAAGGCTTTCTGACGACGCAATCAACCCCGGTCGCGTAGAGACCTGACCCAGAGGCGCGCCCGGCAGGTTGTGAATCGCATAAACCTCTTCGATCGGAAAACGCGACAGAACGCCTTCCTCAATCATCGCCTGCGCGCCCAACCCGTTTTCTTCATTCGGTTGGAAAATAAAAACGACCGTGCCATCGAATGCGGGATCTGCCGCCAAGCGATGAACCGCACCGAGCAACATGGTCATATGCCCGTCATGACCACAAGCATGCATGACACCTTGGGTTCGGGACACATAGCCGTGGCTGCTGGTCTCGGTGATGGGAAGCGCATCCATATCCGCCCGCAACCCGATGGCGCGATCGCCACCGCCAGCTCGCAAGAGCCCGACAACGCCCGCGCCCTCGTGCACCTCCAGTCCCGCCTCCCGTAGTAGCCCCACCACCTGCGCCTTGGTTCGATTTTCGGCAAATCCGAGCTCCGGATGGCGGTGAAAGTCCTGCCGCAGGGCTTTCAAATCGCTTAAAACGTCCAAAGTGGCTCGCCTCCGGTTCTGCCATCTGTAGGAAGCCTGCCATGGAAGGGAGGTGCTGGCGAGCCTCAAGCCGATCAAGGTGACTCGAAACGACCCGCTCAGCATGGCGGACCGAACGTATCATTCGAGAATGACCGATGGCTCAAAACTACCATCCTGCCAGGCTGCGACCATTAGCGTGGGGTCTTCCCTTCCGTCAGAGCATGAGGTTGCTTGACCGGGTTAAAAACTGTTTTTCCCGGTCCCACCCAAACCGCGTTCTCACGAGGGTGGCGCAGCCAGAATCCGCCAGCAATCGTAATATAGATCTCTTCCGGTTTGTGCCGGTGCAACCGATAGCAAGCGCGCGGTTTGAGAACGGTGAGAGCCAGAAGCCGATCCTTCAGAACGATCGGGCCCGCGCTCGACGCCAGCGACACCCATTCCCCGATGCCGTGCTGGTCACCCCATTCCCGGCTTGCTTCGGGCGACCAGCCCAGTTCGGTACTAGCCTGCAGGAAAACAGCGCATAGGTTTCGGCACGCCGGGGGCGCGTCCTCACAGATCCGTGGCAAAACGATGTCTGACACGCCTGTCGCACCGGCTGGGTCTGCCTCGCCTGCCTCCGTTGGAAAAACCCGAGCGAAATCATGCGCCACCTGCGCGCGGGCGGGGGCCATCACCGTACGCGCCAGATGACGGAGCTCACGCTCCACTGTTGTGCTCGACTGTATCACTGCCTCCTGACACTTTTTGCAAAGCCTTTCCGTCTGATCAGCCGGCGTCGAATACAGTGTGTTAACCCGGGACCGCAGCACGGTGGAAGCAGACGTAGCACCAATGATTTGTGAACTTAGAATCATCTCTTTAATTCAGAGTGTTAACTCTGCCTATTGTCGTAAAGGCTGTTTGGGCGATACCGCGCCCGCAAAACCGCGCTTGAGGCCCCCCGCCCTGCCACCTATGTCTACCCAAGAACCCTCATCAGGAGACCCCATATGTTCGAGCTTCCCCGGCCCATCTTTGACGCCAGTGCCACTCCCGGCGATGCGGGCGACGGGAAAAACCTAGGCGCATTGCCCGAATGGGACCTCGACGACCTATATGCCGGCGAAGACGCCGAAGAACTCGCGCGCGATCTCGATTGGCTGGAGGGGGCCTGCGCTTCATTTGCTTCCGATTACGAGGGGAAACTGGCCACGCTTGACGGCGCTCAGATGCTCGAATGTATTCAGCGCAACGAAAAGATCAGCGGGATCGCCGGACGTATCATGTCCTTTGCCGGATTGCGCTATTACCAGCACACGACCGACGGTGCGCGTGCGAAATTCATGTCGGATTGCCAAGAGAAGATCACCAATTTCACCACACCCCTGGTTTTCTTCACGCTGGAGCTGAACCGTCTGGAGGAGGACGCGCTGACCGCAATGTACGGCGAGAACAACGATCTTGCGCGCTATGCCCCGGTGATCCGCCGCATCCGGGCGATGGAGCCTTATCAGCTTTCTGACGAGCTGGAGAAATTCCTGCATGATCTGGGTGTTGTAGGCGATGCTTGGGAACGGCTCTTTGACGAAACGATTGCCGGGCTGACCTTTGACGTCGACGGCGAGACGCTCGGGATTGAATCAACACTGAATTTGCTGACCGAACAAGACCGCAGCCAGCGCGAGGCCGCAGCCCGCGAATTGGGGAACGTGTTTCAGGAAAATATCCGCACCTTTGCCCGCGTGCACAACACGACAGCGAAGGAAAAGGAAATCCTCGACCGCTGGCGCGGCATGCCCACCGCCCAGACCGGACGGCATCTGAGCAACGATGTCGAGGCCGAGGTGGTCGAGGCGCTACGCAACGCGGTCGTGTCCGCCTATCCCAAGCTCAGCCACCGCTACTATGAGCTGAAGCGCAAATGGCTGGGGCTCGACCGCATGCAGGTCTGGGACCGTAACGCGCCTTTGCCGATTGAGGACAGCAAGATCGTGGATTGGCCTACCGCGCGCGGCATTGTAATAGATGCCTATTCGGCCTTCGACCCGCGTATGGGAGAGCTCGCACAGCCCTTTTTCGACAAGGGATGGATCGATGCCGCCGTGAAACCCGGCAAAGCGCCCGGGGCTTTCGCGCATCCAACGGTGACCGCGGTGCATCCTTACGTGATGCTGAACTATCTCGGAAAGCCTCGTGATGTCATGACGTTAGCGCATGAGCTGGGCCACGGCGTACATCAGGTGCTGGCGGCCTCTCAGGGCGAGCTGCTGTCTTCCACCCCGCTGACACTCGCGGAGACGGCAAGCGTCTTTGGCGAAATGCTGACCTTCCGCAAAATGCTTGACGGGGCCGCGTCTGACACGGAGCGCAAGGTGCTGCTGGCGGGCAAGGTTGAGGACATGATCAATACAGTCGTGCGCCAGATTGCCTTCTACGATTTCGAATGCAAGCTGCATGCCGCCAGGCGCGAGGGCGAGCTGACACCCGAAGATATCGGCGCGCTCTGGATGTCAGTTCAGGGCGAAAGCCTCGGTCCGGCCTTTGATTTCATGGAAGGATATGAGACATTCTGGGCTTACATCCCGCATTTCGTCCACTCCCCGTTCTATGTCTATGCCTATGCGTTTGGCGACGGGTTGGTGAACGCGCTCTACGCGGTTTACGAGGAAAATCCGGATGGCTTTCAGGACAAGTATTTCGACATGCTGAGCGCGGGCGGCTCCATGCATCACAAGGAATTGCTTGCGCCTTTCGATCTGGACGCCTCCGACCCCGCGTTCTGGGATAAGGGCCTGAGCATGATCTCAGGCTTCATCGACGAACTGGAGGCGATGGAAAACTGACGCCTGGCCGTTTAAATCGCGACCAATTTCAAAGCTCGGCTATGGACATATTGTTGGCGCAGACCGGCTCCAGCGATCTGATGGCACGCTGACAAACCAAAAAGAGGACAATGTGATCGATAATCCGAACGCAGAAAAAACGTCGTTAAATGCTGGACGCAGCCTGTTGGCCATGACTTTTGCAGCCGGTCTATTCTCAACCCCCGCGCTCGCGCAGGCACCCGCTGAATTTGCCAACGCATCGCCTTGGATTCCCAGTGTGAGGGGCGGCGCGGTCCATCAGTTCGATACAGATCTCGACAGCGGCGGGGATTTTTCCGTCTCGCGGGCCTATATTGAGCCCGGCCTAACCTACGTTCTTGGTCCGGTTGGAAGTGTCGGTGTTGCGATCGGCTACGGGTATTCGGATTACAGTTTCTCGTCCGCCAGCTTCAGACCTTGGAGCGATGTGAATGACCTGAGCTTCAGCATACCGATCCGTTGGGCTGTCTCACCCGACTTTCAGATTTTCGCCGCGCCATCGCTTCGCTTCGATTGGGAAAGCGGTGCTGATATGGAGGACGGCTTCACCGCAGGGGCAATCGTGGGTGCCGGATGGCGCATCAGCGATACGCTCTTCATCGGCCCCGGGGTCGGGGTGTTCTCCGGTCTGGAAGAGGATGTAAACGCCTTTCCTGTCCTCGTTCTGGACTGGCAAATTGCGGATAACCTCGCTCTCAAAACCGGCAGCGGGCTGGGCGCGTCGCGGGGCCCGGGCCTGTCGCTTGAATGGCAGGCCTCGCAGGATTGGACATTCGGCCTTGGCAGCCGGTATGAGGAAGTTCGCTTTCGGCTCGATGACACGGGACCAGTGCCGGATGGCGTTGGGGAGGACCGCGCGGTACCGATTTTTCTGACGGCCAGTTGGGCAGCGTCTGAGAGAGCAAACCTGACGGCAGTAGCCGGTGTTGAAACAGCTGGACGGCTCTCTGTTGAGGATTCAACAGGGCTTACAGTGTCTCGCACGGATTATGATCCCGGCTTTTTTCTAGGCTTCGCCTTCAATATACGTTTCGGCGGGCCATAGCTGAAACTGATAATCCCCGAGACCGGAATATCCGTCTCTCTGCCACGAACCTGGGGCAACCAAAACCATACAGTACTTCACCTGACGTGTCTGGTATGGACTGTCAGTCTACCATGCTCTGTAGACAGGTACGAAAGTCGCTGACCACCTGGCAGCGTTTTGATGGAGGCTCCCCGCCAGAAAACACCCGCGAGCAAATAGTTCCTGAAAGAAACGACGAACCAGACAGCCTGTGCTGATTTCAACGTCAAGGGATTAATGCATCAGGAGAATTCCCATCCACGCACGATAGCTTGCACCGGCGCAGTAGGGTCCGGGATAAAGAGCGTATGGCAAACTGTATAACTGATTTTCGGCTATGACATGACAGAAGAGAATGAACCGCGCGGGGTTGGACTTGGATTGATCATCGGCAAAACGAAAACTGCGCGTCGGTGCAATGGTTCGAGATTGGCGTGCCTCACTCGCTATTTTGCTCACACCGTGTCGGTAAATCCTTGGCGTTGGCTCATTTGCACCCTTCGATTGCAACCGGAGCGCATATGGACGTGGCCGGCGATGAGGCCAAAACAACCGCAATGATCGTTTCCGCACCGATCTACGATCCGCAAAACACAAAGACCCACGCATAGCTATAGCTCAAACATCCGGACTGCCACGCTCGGACCAATTTACCTTATTGGAATTCAGCGACCGGTGTCTTGATTGCCACTGGGATGTTGTGCCGTTGCACCGCTTGATGTTCCAACGTCTGATCAAGCTAGCACAAGACTGTTATTCTCTGAACTCACGAAGCAGAAAAGCAGATCGTCTTGGGCGGCCCGATTGTTTTCGCCGCCCTGCTCTTGCAGAATTCAGGTGGCGAGGCGGCGGGTCATCCTTTCACCTGCCAAGTATAGTCGCCGGATGTGAACCCACCGTTGCCATCGTGGCTATAGGTTGAACATGCGGTGCCGGCTTCTTTGGACCACTTGACGCAAAACTGACCTTTGGAAAAGGTCCACGTTCCCTTATCAGTGCCATAACTGGTGTCGTCATAGCTTGCCGTGCCATCCGCGTTGTAGCATTGGGTCCCATCACTGGCACCGGTATAGGCCACGCATTTGCCGACATGGGTCGCCTCAAACTCCGCGTCAGTCAATTGTTGCGCCTGGGCCGTCCCAGCGAGCAGAGCGAAGGCGCCCGCCGCCATCACCGTCGGGCATGACATGATGCCAGTTATTTTCATTGGATATCTCCCTGAACCAATTCGTCGCCCGAGTATGCAAACCAATCTATTGAATGTCCATTCAATAAATAACTGTTCACTGAATGATTATTCAAATTGCTAATCCGAGAGGCAAAAGCAGAAAAGAAAAGAGGTAATCCGGTCTTGCTGGACCCTGTCCGCTCGGAGCCGGCAGAAACTGATAGCGAGACCTCGAGTAACTAACGACATCTGTCACGCCTGCCAGAGCACATCTTGCAGACTTTACACGTTGCTCTATCGAGCGTTCGACCCGCCAGTGCGAGGGCTAACATGCATCTGCGGGGAGAGATTGTGCTGTCGTTCAGGACAAATCACCTGAACCAAAGGATCGAGGGCGCCACTGCGGGCGCCCTCCGAGAAAATGCAATATGGTCAGTGAAAAGGGTCAGACTTGCGCCGTCATACCCTTTTCCTGCGCCAGGGAGCGCATGCGCTTTTGCAGTTTTTCGAATGCGCGCACTTCGATCTGCCGGATCCTTTCGCGGCTAACATTGTACTGTCCGCTCAATTCCTCGA
>JBCCNY010000103.1:0-9240 GCA_039025595.1 Pseudomonadota bacterium
GCCGCATAAGCAGGATCGAGGTCTCCTGCAACTTTGAGACGCGTACAATCGCTTCGCTGAACAACAAAGAATAGAACCGCGCGGTGTCCTTGCCTGGCCATATTTGCCAGATCATGTAAATGCCGCGTGCCTCGCAGGGTCACACTGTCGGGAAACTCAGCCAGCCCGGTCGTACGACTCAGCGTGACAGACTTCACCTCAACATAGGCATCCGGCCCGTTGCTTTGGCGCAGTAAAAAATCCACGCGGCTTTTCTCACCATATTTTTGTTCCGGCAAAATCGTGTCATATCCGGCCAGTTCCGCAATAGACTGATCCATAAGCGCTTTACCTGCCAACCGGTTGGGCAGCGAGGTGTCGACGCCCACAAAACAACCGTCACCAAGTTCAACCAAGCGCCAAGCGAATTTGAGCTTTCGCCGCGGATCGAAAACGGGCTCAACCCATACGGTGTGCCCGGACTCCGCTAAACCAAGCATCGCGCCCGGATTAGCGCAATGCGCCGTGATCTCGCGACCATCCGCCAATCGGATGTCTGCGAGAAACCGTTTGTAGCGACGGAGCAGGATCCCGGATTGCAGCGGGGTTTGAAAGCGCATACGGCTGCGCCTATACACATCTTCATGTCTCGACAAGCTGCGCCCTGAAACTGCCTCATGACCCAAATAGAATACGAAGACGCATCCAATCCGAACGCCGCGATGCTGGTGATTGGCGATGAAATTTTATCCGGGCGGACGCGGGACGCCAACATGTACCATCTAGCGGGTCGGCTAACCGAGCACGGCGTTGATCTATGTGAAGTGCGCGTGGTTTGTGATGAACCGGACGCAATCATCGACGCGGTTAAAGCCCTCAGCAAAGCCTACGATCACGTCTTCACCTCAGGCGGGATCGGACCCACCCATGACGACATCACGGCAGATTGCGTGGCCCGGGCCTTCGGAGCAGGAATTGACATCAGAGAGGATGCGAGGGCGATTTTGGCGGCGCATTACGAAACTCAAAACATCGATTTGAACCCAGCTCGTCTCAGAATGGCGCGAATACCCGATGACGCGATCCTCATTCCAAACCCCATCAGTGCCGCGCCCGGCTTCTCGTTGAAGAACGTGCACGTTATGGCGGGCGTGCCGGTGATTTTTGAAGCCATGGTCGAAGGATTGCTGCCGCGCCTGACGGGCGGTGCGCCCGTGTTGTCGGAAACCCTGGCCATTTTCCGGGGCGAAGGCGAGATTGCCGCGCCGCTGGGCGAGTTGGCGGAAAGATATCCGGGTTTGAGTTTCGGCTGCTATCCCTTTCAGCGCGACGGGGCTTATGCCGCGCAGGTTGTCATTCGTGGGCGAGATCGTGGTTTGCTTTCAACCGCGATGGCGGAACTCCGTGGGCTCTTTTCGGCCTCGGGATGAAGACGGATCTTGCTGAATATTATGAGGCGATCGACCATACCTGGCCGGCCGCGAACCGCTGGAACGCGGGCGCATGGATCGTGCGGGATGGGGCCGGTGGTGGCAAACGTGTGTCAGCCGCCACCTTGGCACGCCCGTCTTCTGTGTTCGATCTTCGGCAGGCAGAATCGGAAATGTCCGGCATTCAGCAGGACCCTCTTTTTATGGTCCGTGAAGGTGAGGCAGTATTGGATGCGCATTTGGAAGAGGCCGGTTATGAAATTGTCGACCCGGTGAACATCTATGCCGCGCCTGTCGGATCAATGGCACGGGACACCCCGCCGCGTTTGAGTGCATTTGATCTTTGGCCTGCGCTCGCTATTCAGGACGAGATATGGGCAGAAGGCGGCATCGGGCTTGCGCGACTTGAGATCATGCATCGCGCGGAAGGACCGAAGACAGCCCTTTTCGGCCGCCATGAGGGCCGTCCAGCGGCCACCGGTTTCATCGCCATTCACAATGGTATTGCCATGATCCACGCGCTTGAGGTTTTGTCGGCGTTTCGCAGGCAAGGGGTGGGGCGCAATCTGACCCGCCATGCCGCACTCTGGGCCCAGAACCATAGCGCATCTACCATCGCGGTTTTGTGCACCACGGCCAACCTGGCGGCCAACGCGCTATACAGGTCGATGGGTTATTCAAGGCAGGGTGGCTATCACTATCGCGCATTGAAGAAAGGGGCCCGATGACCGACGATCCAGACACAATGCCCACGGCGCTCGATCTGCCGATGGTCGATCCGCTACCAGAAGAGACGGCCGCCTATTTCGATATCTGCGCAGAAAAGCTTGGGCTCATTCCGAACGTTTTGCGCGCCTATGCCTTCGATATCCAAAAGCTCAACGCGTTCACTGCGATGTACCATGATCTGATGTTGGGGGAGAGCGGCCTGTCGAAGCTAGAGCGCGAGATGATCGCGGTCGTGGTAAGCTCGGTCAATCGCTGTTGGTATTGCCAGGTCGCACACGGCGCGGCTGTTCGGGCTCTTTCGGGTCGACCCGAACTGGGAGAGGCGATGGTCATGAACTGGCGTATGGCTGACTTGGATGCGCGTCAAATCGCGATGCTAGGCTTTAGCGAGAAAGTTGTGAAGAGCTCTGCCGAGGTGACGGAAGACGATCGTCAGTCCTTGCGCGACGTCGGGTTCTCGGATCGCGACATATGGGACATAGCCTCAGTGACCGGGTTTTTCAGCATGTCAAATCGTGTGGCGAGCGCGGTCGGGATGCAACCGAACGCGGAGTATCACGCTCAGGCGAGATAGCTGCACCTCGCGCGCTGCCGTCATCCGACTGGTTGAACATCGAAACACGCGCTAGCAAGCGGGGCGAAAACTTGCGTCAATAGGCTTAAACTCAAGTAAGGGCGATTGCCGTCAGTTAGAACGTGGTTTGACTTCCGGAATGATTTGTTGGGCAATCCCGGCCAGGGTCAGGTAAATGCTCGTCGCGACCAATCCCCAATGGGCCCAGCTTTCAGGATGAAAATCCACCCAAGCTGCCCAGGTGGCGAAACCGACCCAAGCGGTGGCAATGGGAAGGGACACCACGCGCCAGCGCTCTGTGCGGATCGGATGAATAAATTTGAGTGGCAGGAACATCGCCACGGCAAGAACAGACACGACGCTCAAGGATACCCAGAAATTTGGCTCTATCGCGAAAAGAACCAGGACCAGCATGTTCCAGGTTGCAGGAAAGCCAGAAAATGAATTGTCTTTCGTTTTCATGCGCGTATCGACCAGATACATGGCTGAGGCGAAGGTGATAAGGATAATGGCCACCCATCCGGTCCATCCCGGCAGCAACCCCGATTTGAACAATGCGAATGCCGGGATGAAAATATAAGTCAGGTAGTCGATGATCATGTCGAGGATGTTGCCATCGAATTGTGCGGCATATCGCTTGACGTTGTACTTTCGTGCGAGTGGGCCATCGATACCATCCACCACAAAGGCAACAACGAGCCACAAGAACATCAGGCTCCACTTTTCCTCAACCGCGGCCAGCATAGCCAGCATGGCAAAGACGGCGCCGGTCGCAGTGAACAGATGCACGCATAATGCCTTGAACCCAGCCGATGGCGGGCGGGGCTCTGGGGCGGAGGTCTCGTCTAATGCGTCTGCGTCGAACGCGTTCGAAGAAAGGCCGTGTGTCATAGAGACGTCATGTATGATCGTCGCCTTAAATTCAACCGCAAGCGGCACACACAACCGTCATGCGCTATCATGATAAAGCTGGTCAATTAGCTATCATTAGAGATCAGCCCGCCTTGGGATGCGCTTTGTTATAGACGTCCATCAAGCGGGCGGTGTCGACGCTGGTATAGGCTTGCGTCGTCGAAAGCGAGGCATGTCCCAACAATTCCTGGATCGCGCGCAAATCGCCCCCGGAATTCAGCAAATGCGTGGCAAAGCTGTGGCGCATCGCGTGAGGTGTTGCCGAGGTGGGAAGCCCAAGTTGCATACGCACCTGCTGCATGACCTTCTGAATGCTGCGCGGGTTGAGCGGGCCGCCGCGCGCGCCCCGGAAAAGCGATGTGCCGTACTCTAGTGGGAAGGGACAAAGGCGCACGTAAGCGCCCACCGCCTCGCGCGCAGGCTCAATCACCGGGACAATGCGTTCTTTGCCGCCCTTACCGAGAATTCGCAGAGTTTTTGATAGGGGTAAGACGTCTGCCTTAAGGCCCAAGGCTTCTGAGATGCGCAACCCGCAACCGTAAAGGAGCGTGATAACAGCCCTGTCGCGGACATTGATCCAAGCCTTCTCGTGTTGGTGATCGGTGACATCCAAGACCGCGCTGGCATCCTGTGGCGACAATGGTCTGGGGAGGGAGCGTTGAAATCTGGGCGTGCGCGCGGCCAAAACCGCGGACGGGTCGATGCCCTCGCGATCGGCGAGCCACCGGTAAAAACTTTTGACCGCTGAGAGCTTGCGCGCCAATGTCCTGGCGCTCACCCCGGTCCCGCGCAACTGCGCCATCCAGGCGCGCATATCGCTGACGTCGACCTGTGCCAGAGTGCCCAGGCCCTGAGACCCGCCGTGGTGCAGGCTGATGAATTCGAGAAAGTCCCTTAAATCCTGAGCGTATGCGGTGATTGTGTGCTCTGATCCACCTCTGACGGCGCGAATGTAATCAAGCCAGGTCTGCAAAGCATCCCGCAGCGCGGCCGAAATCATGTCAACCAGCGGCGCATGGCCCGTTCAAAAACGCCGGCAAAGAAAGACAACAGATCCGTGCCTTGCTGCGGGCTGAACTGATGCGGATCCTCGGCCCCCATGACCAACAAGCCAGGCAATCGATTTTCCCCGAAATCGAGCAGGAGACAAGCTTCCGAGCGAATGTAATCGGCATCTTGACCGTAAACGCGTCCGTCGCCTGACGCGATCTGGCGTAGGGTCACCTGACGCAGAGGCCCCCCTGGGACACCGCCCGCGCGCAGATAGGTTTCAATGAAACCCGGTTCGGCGACCGACAGAACATCGCCCAGCTTTTTGACTGCGGGGTCATCGTCATTCTGAACCGATTCCAGAACGAGCCTGACACAATCGACACGCAGGATCGTGGCCACGTCACCGCCCAGATCGCGCAGGAAAAACTCGAATTCCGTTGGATCCAGCATGCGCAGGACTGCACGATGCACCTGATTTGTGCCGGCCAGGTTTTCGTAGGCTGCCGCGATGACGGAGCGATGGGTGTCTTCGAGACGCTCCAGACGGCTTTCGAGCCGGTCCATCGCAATGCCGCGAAGATCGACGATATTTGTGCCCATCGCGCGCTCATTGGCGGAAATCAAAGCGCGCATCAGACTGGGATCTTCAAGAATAACATCAGGTTGCGCAATAATTTTATCGCGCAACGCATTATTCATATGCGGCTTGCTGCTCATTCCGGCCTCTGTGTTCTTCTATCTTTTTTTTACGCTTAACACGTTTTACAGGATTTTCTGCCCTGTTTTTTCCCAATCACTCAAAAATGCGTCGAGACCTTTGTCTGTAAGAGGATGCAGCGCCATTTTCTTGATCACATCGGGTGGCGCGGTCATGACGTCCGCGCCGATACGGGCGGATTCGCAGGCGTGGTTCACGGACCGGATCGACGCGGCGAGGATCTGCGTCTGGTAGTCATAATTGTCGTAGATCAGCCGGATATCGGCAATCAGGTCCATACCGTCCAGGTTGATGTCGTCCAACCGGCCGATAAAAGGGCTGATAAAAGTCGCACCAGCCTTGGCGGCGAGCAGAGCCTGATTTGAGGTAAAACACAAGGTGACGTTGACCATTTTGCCCTCATCCGAGAGCACTTTGCAGGCCTTCAAGCCATCCCAAGTCAGAGGCACCTTCACTGCAATATTCGGCGCAATCTTCGCCAGTTTGCGCCCTTCTTCAATCATAGCGTCGGCCTCAGTGGCCACAACCTCTGCACTGACCGGGCCTGACACCAAGTCCGTGATGTCTTTGGTGACCTCAAGGATATCTCTGCCAGATTTCAGAATGAGCGAGGGGTTCGTTGTGACCCCGTCGACCATGCCAAGTTCGTTTAACTCGGCGATCGCGCCCACATCGGCAGTGTCTACGAAAAACTTCATCTCGATCGCTCCCTGAGGGCTGCGGTGGGCTTTTCTCTCTCCCGCTTTACCCGATAGAGTGACGCTCTGAAACCCCCGATCCGGCGGGGATCTGGAGGTTGTTCGACTTGGGCATTTCAGGCGCTGAGTTTTACGAGCCGGGGGCACGTGTATCAGTGCTGACGACCGAGCCCGTGGGGCGGCCTCTGGATTATCTGGCGCCGGACACCGGATGCGTGCTCGGCGCCTTTGTCGAAGTCCCGCTCGGCCCGCGACGCGTGACAGGCGTAGTCTGGGGCCCGGGTGATGGAGGGTTTGCCCGGGACAAGCTGCGCGGGATCGGACATGTGCTGGATGTCGCACCCATGCGCGAGGAATTACGCAGCTTTCTGGTCCGTGCAGCGGATTACACACTCACCCCGCTACCTGCGATGCTGCGGCTGGCGACACGGGCGCCGGGTCTGGGCGATCCGCCGTCGATGCGGCATGTCTATCGGCGTGGCGTGAGCCAGCCGTCACGAATGACGGAAGCTCGCGAAAGGGTGCTGGAGGTCCTGGAGGCACATGACGTGCCCGCCTATACCTTGGCGGAACTGTCGGAGGCCGCCGGGGTGAGCCCTTCGGTGATCAAAGGCCTCGTGAAACACGGTGCTGTCAGCGAAGTGGCGACCCCGCGCGACCAGCCGTTTCCAAGATTGACACCCGACCGATCCGGATTGTCGCTCACCGATGACCAGACCCGAGCGGCGCAATCCCTTTGCAATGGTGCCCGCGACGCACGATTTGGCACAACCCTGCTGCGCGGCGTCACGGGGTCAGGCAAAACCGAGGTCTATCTAGAAGCCGTGGCGGAAACCTTGCAGGCGGGGCGTCAAGCGCTCGTGCTTTTACCCGAGATTGCGCTCACGGCGGAGTTTCTGAAACGAGTTGAGGCGCGCTTTGGCGCCCGTCCCGCCGAATGGCATTCCGGTGCCACGAGTGTCGAACGGCGTCGCATCTGGCGGCGTTTGGGAGAAGGACAGTGCCAGTTGGTGGTCGGCGCGCGATCGGCGCTTTTCCTACCCTTTCGCGATCTGGGTCTGATCGTTGTCGATGAGGAACATGACACTTCCTACAAGCAGGAAGAGGGTGTGCTCTATAATGCCCGCGACATGGCCGTGTTGCGGGGATCGCTGACCGGCGCGCAGGTCGTGTTGGCCTCCGCGACCCCCAGCCTTGAAAGCTGGGCCAATGCGGAAGCGGGCAAATATCAGCGCCTCGATCTCACCTCTCGTTTCGGCGTCGCTGTTCTGCCAGAGATCAAGGCGATAGACATGCGTGCCGAACGTCTGCCGGCAAACCGGTGGATCTCACCCAGCTTGCAATCGGCGGTGCACGCCCGGCTTGATGCAGGCGAACAGTCTTTGCTGTTTTTGAATCGCCGGGGGTTTGCGCCCGTCACGCTCTGCCGGGCCTGTGGGCACCAGATTGGATGTGACACGTGTGACGCAAGGATGGTCGAGCATCGTTTTATCAGGCGGCTCGTCTGCCACCAATGCGGCGCTACGCAACCGATCCCCAAGGTTTGCCCCGCATGTGGCGCCGAGGACAAGCTCGCGCCGGTGGGCCCGGGTGTCGAGCGTCTGTCGGAGGAGGCCGCGACGCTCTTTCCCGAAGCGCGGATCGCGACGTTAAGCTCTGATCTTTTCGGCTCCGCGCGGGCGCTGAAAGAAAGGATCGAGGAGATTGCAGATGGTGGCGCCGACATTATCATCGGCACGCAGATCGTTGCCAAGGGTCACAACTTTCCCAAACTCACGCTGGTCGGCGTGGTGGATGCCGATCTTGGATTACAAGGCTCCGATCTGCGCGCGGCGGAACGTACGTTTCAGCTGATGCGTCAGGTGGCCGGGCGGGCGGGACGCGCGGACAAGCCGGGCCAGGCTTTGCTCCAGACCTATCAGCCAGAGCATCCCGTTTTGCAGGCCATTCTGGCCGGTGATGAAGAAGGGTTTTGGCGGGCGGAGGCCGATGCAAGATCCGCTGTGGAGATGCCGCCCTATGGCAGGCTGGCGGGCATCATCCTATCCTCGACCGAGTTGCAAGATGTCATGGATCTGGGGCGAACCCTCGCGCGCAATGACGCGCCCCTGCGCTCTGCCGGGGCAGAGGTCTTCGGTCCCGCGCCCGCGCCGATCGCCAGAATTCGAGGGCGCCACAGGGTGCGATTACTTGTAAAAGCCCCCAAGGGCGTGCAGTTGCAGCGCGCTCTGGCGGACTGGATATCTTCGGTTAAAGCGCCGAGCCGCGTGCGGTTGAGCGTCGATATCGACCCGCAAAGCTTTCTTTGATGCAGCTGCCCCCGTCCAAAATGCCGCTGGCCAAACTGCCTAGATCGAAAAGGGCAGGCTTACCAGTTTCCCTGTGCGCCGCTGGTTGGCCTCGATAACCTCAACGTTTTCACCTTCGCAGACGTCAACGGAGACCAAGGCGTAGCCGATCATGCGCTTGAGGCGATAGGACCAGGCTTTGTGTGTCATGTGGCCCACCGCGCGACCGTCTTTTTCGATGACAAGCCGGATCGACTGATCCTCGTCTTCTTCATCGCCTTCCAACAGGATACCGAGTTGATGGCGGGCTGGACCTCGCTCTGCGATCTTGCGTAGGGCGGCCATACCGATGACATGGTCGCCGAGGTCCAGATCAACGAACTTGCACATGCGCAACTCAAACGGGTTGGTTTCCGGATCAGCGTCAACATCCCAGTTGATCAGGCCGCTTTCCGTCCTCTCAGACGGATTAGGGTAACCCGGCCCAATGTCGAAAGGCTTACCGGCCTCTTTGACAACGTTCCAGAGCGCATCGCCTTTACTATGATCCAAAAGATAGAGCTCAAACCCGCCCTGTTTGGACCAGCCCGAGCGCGCCACCTTTAGCGGGATGCCATCAAGATCTGCGTCACGAAACCAGAAGTACTTGAGATCACGCACCCAATCCCCGAAGAGCTGGGCCACGACGTCCTCTGCCTTTGGTCCCTGAATGGCGAGCGGAGAGGCGTCTGGTTCGTCAATGTTAACATCAAGCGCGCGCTCTCCCGCCACACATCGCGCCCAATACCAGATATCCGAGTCAGCAATGGACAACCAATAGCAGGTCTCGCTCAATTTCTGGGCAATCGGGTCATTGATCAGAATTCCCTTGTGGTCGCAGATTGCGGTGTATTTTCCTTGGCCAATCTGTTGTTGAGAC
>JBCCNY010000104.1:0-9142 GCA_039025595.1 Pseudomonadota bacterium
GTGGCGTGAAAGCTGACCGCGAGCATACAGCCGATTTCCTCGGCCGTTCGAGCGATCTCGGGCACCACGCCGCTGGTTGAGAGGGTGATGCGGCGGCGGCTGAGGCTGATCCCTTCGCCATCCATCGCGATCAGCATCGCGTCGCGCACATTCTCGAAATTATATAGCGGCTCGCCCATGCCCATGAGCACGATGTTGGAAAGCAGTCTGGGTCGCGCGCCGCTGCCCTCGCCGGGTTGGGGCCATTCGTTCAGATCGTCCCGCGCGATCATGATCTGTCCCACGATCTCGGCAGCGGTCAGATTGCGCACCAGTTTTTGCGTCCCGGTATGGCAAAAGCTGCATGTCAGGGTGCACCCAACCTGACTTGAGATACACAGCGTGCCGCGATCCTCTTCAGGAATGTAGACAGCTTCGACCTCATGGCCACCGGCTATGCGTAGCAGGTATTTGCGCGTGCCGTCAGCACTGACCTGACGGCTGACAATATCCGGTCGTTCAATCACGAAATGATCCGCAAGAGAAGCGCGAAACGCCTTCGACAGATTTGTCATGGCTTGAAAATCGCGGACACCCCAGAAATAGACCCATTGCCAGATCTGGTTCACGCGCATCCGCGCTTGTTTTTCGGGTGTGCCAATCGCGATCAGAGAGTCTCTGAGTTGCGTTCGCGTCAACCCGATCAGGTTTTTGGGCCCGTCTGGGATTTGACGAGGGATCGTCAATACGTCCTGAGTGATCGGGGCGGGGCGAGTCATACGCGTATCTGGCGTCCGATTAAAGAAATACTGGGCCTCCATATAGTCTTTTGCCAGCTCAGCCAAACCCCTTCTGCAGATCCTGACCCAGACGCGCGACCGGTGCGTGGCGGGGACAGGTGATCAGATGGTCATTCAAAAGGCCCACCGCCTGCATGAACGCGTATGTGATTGTCGGTCCGCAGAACTTGAACCCACGTTTCTTCAGGTCTTTGGACATGGCCTGAGACAGCTCGGTTTGTGCCGGGACATCCGCCAACAGAACGCGGTTTGCCTGAAGAGGGCGGTACTCCACAAACGCCCAGATATAGCGGGAAAAACCTTGTTCGCTTTCCAGCGTTTGAAAAGCTCGCGCGCCGGCAATCGTCCCTTCGATTTTGCCTCGATGCCGGACGATGCCAGGATTTTGCAGCAAATGTTCGACCTCCGCTGCGCCCCATTCGGCGATGATATCCGGCTCGAACCCGGCGAAGGCTTCGCGAAACGCCTCTCGCTTTCTCAAAATGGTGATCCAGCTCAGGCCGGCCTGAAACCCTTCGAGCATCAACGCTTCCCAAAGCGCCCGGGCGTCTTTGACAGGAACCCCCCATTCCTCATCGTGATAGCGCTGGTAAAGTGGATCATCGCCCACCCAGCCGCAACGCTTATCCATCAGGATTCACTGAAAATAATCAGCATTTCTAACAACCTTTAGATTTAACCCTTCGTTATGACACTGTCTGCAATGTCGCTCTTGGGTATGGAGTATCAACGGAGAGGCTCATGGGCCGCAATAGCAAGAAATGGGCGAATTTACCGGCCGGTCAGCACAACCCGCTGGCCTATGCTGTGACTGCTCGCGACCAGTCGGTATTGCAGATGGTCGACGACGCGGTGCGTCATAAAAATGTTATGCTCGCTTATCAATCGGTCGTTCCGTCCGGTCAGCAGGACACGCCGGCTTTTTACGAAGGCCTGATCCGTGTATTGGATGATGCCGGGCGCGTCATCCCGGCTGGTGAGTTCATCGAAGCGGTTGAAACGCAAGAAACCGGTCGGTTAATCGACTGTTTGGCGCTGGAGAAGGGATTGCGCGCGCTGCTCAAATATCCGGGCTTACGTCTGTCGATCAACATGTCGGCTCGGTCTATCGGCTATGCACGCTGGATGAGGTCGCTCAAACGTGGCCTATCGCAAGATGACACGATTGCAGAACGTCTGATCCTCGAAATTTCAGAAGCCTCGGCGATGCTTGTCCCAGAATTGGTCACCAGTTTCATGGCTGATTTGCATGGCGAGGGTATCAGTTTTGCCCTTGATGATTTTGGCGCGGGCTTCACGTCGTTCAAGCATCTTCAGAAATTCCATTTCGATATTCTGAAGGTCGATGGTCAGTATGTTCGCGGAATCGCGGAAGATGGGAACAAGCAAGTTATGGTTGCGGCTTTTGTTGCCATTGCACAGCAGATGGATCTGATCACGGTGGCCGAGTCGGTCGAGAATCCAAATGATGCTCACGTTCTTCTCGAAATGGGTGTTGATTGTCTTCAAGGGTACTATTTCGGGGCACCAACCGTGCACCCTACTTGGGCAGAAACGGACAACCTCAAGGCCAGAGCCTAGGAGACGACGTTTCTTTGACGCGCCATGTTGTCGCGCTGTACCCAGTGCTGTAAGACCCTCGCAGGGTGAGGATTCTTTTCTAAAACGTGCTGTTACGGCGCGATCCTAGCGATAAGTCTGCCTCGCCAATAACGATTGGTGGAGACAGATATGACCAACGTGGTAATTGCATCGGCGGCCCGCACAGCAGTTGGCTCTTTTTCCGGGTCCTTTGCGACAACACCTGCGCATGATCTGGGTTCTGCGGTGCTGGAGGCCATCGTAGAACGGGCAGGGGTCGACAAGGCGGATGTCTCTGAGACGATTTTGGGTCAGGTCCTCACTGCGGCCCAGGGCCAGAACCCGGCGCGACAGGCCCATGTGAATGCAGGCCTGCCAATTGAGAGCGCGGCCTGGGGCATCAATCAGGTCTGTGGATCTGGCTTGCGAGCGGTCGCTTTGGGTGCGCAACATATCCAGCTTGGCGATGCCGACATCGTTGCGGCGGGCGGGCAGGAGAATATGTCGCTCAGCACCCATGCGGCGCATCTTCGCGCTGGCCACAAAATGGGGGATCTGAAGTACATCGACACGATGATCCGCGACGGCCTTTGGGATGCCTTCAATGGCTACCACATGGGGCAGACGGCCGAAAACGTTGCCGATCAATGGCAAATCACCCGTGAAATGCAAGACGAGTTCGCTCTGGCGAGCCAGAACAAGGCCGAAGCCGCGCAGAAGGCGGGCAAGTTCGACGACGAGGTTGTGGCCTTCACGGTGAAAACCCGCAAGGGTGATATCGTGGTCGACAAGGACGAATACATCCGCCACGGCGCGACGATCGAAAACATGCAAAAGCTCCGCCCGGCTTTTGCCAAAGAAGGGTCTGTGACAGCCGCAAATGCCTCGGGGATCAACGATGGTGCTGCGGCTGTGTTGCTGATGAGCGTGGATGAGGCGGAAAAACGCGGTGTCGAGCCTCTGGCGCGGATCGTGAGCTATGCAACAGCCGGGCTCGATCCGTCAATCATGGGTGTCGGACCGATCCATGCCAGCCGAAAGGCGCTGGACAAAGCAGGCTGGACTGTTGGCGATCTCGATCTCGTTGAGGCCAACGAGGCGTTCGCGGCGCAAGCCTGTGCTGTCAACAAAGATATGGGCTGGGACCCGGAGATTGTGAATGTGAATGGCGGGGCGATTGCAATTGGCCATCCGATCGGTGCTTCGGGTTGCCGCGTGCTCAACACGCTTCTCTTCGAGATGAAGCGTCGCGACGCCAAGAAGGGGCTGGCCACCTTGTGTATCGGTGGCGGCATGGGCGTCGCGATGTGTGTCGAGCGCCCGTAGCGCAATCGCGAGGTTGACTGATATCAAGGCGGCGTTGCCTTGCGCCGCCTAATTCCAAGTAAATCTAAAAACAAAGGAACGGATCATGGGACGTGTTGCACTGGTGACAGGCGGAAGCCGTGGGATCGGAGAGGCGATTTCTAAAGCGCTGAAAGACGAGGGCTATGTGGTCGCTGCGACTTATGCGGGCAACGACGAGAAAGCCGCCGCCTTTACTGAAGCCACCGGGATCAAGACCTACAAGTGGAATGCTGCTGATTATGAGGCCAGCAAGGCGGGTATCGCTCAGGTCGAGGCAGATCTGGGCCCGATCGACACGGTTGTTGCCAATGCCGGTATCACGCGGGACGCGCCGTTTCACAAAATGTCACCCGAGCAATGGCATGACGTGATCAATACGAACCTCACAGGCGTCTTTAACACGATACATCCGATTTGGCCGGGTCTGCGGGAGCGCAAGTTTGGCCGCGTTGTTGTGATAAGTTCGATCAACGGTCAAAAGGGACAATTCGGTCAGGTCAATTATGCCGCGACCAAAGCGGGAGATCTGGGGATCGTGAAATCCCTGGCTCAAGAAGGTGCGCGGGCTGGTATCACGGCAAACGCCATCTGCCCGGGCTATATCGGCACCGAAATGGTGATGGCGATCGATGAGGAGATCCGCAACAAGATCATCTCTGGTATCCCCGCGGGTCGTCTGGGTACACCAGAGGAAATCGCGCGTTGTGTTGTTTTCCTGGCCTCCGAAGACTCCGGCTTCATCAATGGGTCAACGATTTCGGCCAACGGCGCGCAGTTTTTTGTCTAAAGACACGCCAAAAGTAGTCAAAAATCAAAGGGCCGGTCGCGAAACCGGCCCTTTTCCTTTTCTCTGGGCTTGTAACGATCCGGAGAAGAGGGATCAGCGTCTGCGCAGCCAAGCGAAGAGATCGCTCAGAGCCTGTCCGCGTGCGGCATGTGCGGCACGGTAGGCATCGCGGGTTTTTGTGTCTGTAGGCGCTTCGATCATAGTCTTGCCTTTCGATTTCCTTGTCTGAACTCAATATGGATGTTAGTAAAACAAAGCTCAAACGAGACTTTTGATACTTTCAGACAAGAAAAACTAAATTGAAATGCCAGATCGCTTGCCTCCTTTGACAGCTTTGCGTGCCTTTGACGCGGCGGCGCGACACCTGTCGTTTCAAAAAGCGGCCGACGAGCTGAACGTGACACCGGCGGCACTTTCCTTTCAGATCAAGTCCCTCGAAGCGCACTTTGGCGGCCCTCTATTCACGCGGTTGAACCGCGCCGTAACTCTCACGGAGGCGGGGTCGGCCCTCGCGCCGGGTACGCGCGATGGGTTCGAGGCCCTTGGCGCAGCCTGGCGCAGCGCGCAGCGCATCACCGAGCAGAATGCACTGACGGTGACAGCTGGACCCGCTTTTACAGCGACTTGGCTCGCCCCGCGGCTCTATGGATTTGTGCAGGAGCATCCTGGAATTGAGCTGCGACTGAGTGCGAGCCTCACCATGGTGGATCTCGCCCGGGCAGGCATCGATGTTGCTATTCGCTTTGGGTATTCAGTGGAGGACGAGCGGCTTCACGCCGAGCCTCTGATGGAGGATTGGGTCACGCCGATGATGATCCCCGATCTCGCAGAGCGCTATCCTGGCACAGTCGGATTGAAGGACATTCCAATTATTCACCAAGATGATATCGGTTTTCTTGACCCGCCGGTGGATTGGCCAGCCTGGTTCCGGGCGGCGGGTTTGCCGCCGCGCTCTTGGACCGGACAGCGCTATAGCCAGGCTGACCATGCAATCGACGCGGCGTTATCAGGCGCAGGCGCTGTTTTGGCACGAATCGCTTTTGCCGGTCGATTTCTGTCCGATGGACGACTCGTGGCACCCTTTTCGACCGGGTTGAAGACGGTGGCTGGATACCGGTTTGTTTGTCTAAAAGACTCGCTTGATCGGCCCAACATTGCGGCGTTCCGAGAATGGCTCTTTGCGCAAGTCTCCGAGACGGGCGACTTCGATAAAGGACGCGAGCTGATCGATCCGCGAGACCTTCAAACCGGCTAAAACTAACGGTTTAAGCTGTTAGGCGCTCTATTTCTTCTTTGAGACGCAGTTTTTGTTTCTTGAGGCTGGATATTTCGAAGTCGCTTGAACCGGGGGCGCGCTGGATGTGTTCGACTTGTTCTGAGAGGGCTTGGTGCTTTTTCTTCAGTTCTTCGACATGCGACCTCAATGACATATAGGCCTCTCCTCTGTTCTTATCCAATCCGATCTACAGTGCAGCACAAATTTCGGATTCTGTCACGCTGCGTTTGCGAGCATCTGCGGGGTCAATGGATTCAACTTGAGGTTTATTCAGGAAATTGCAATTCGCCAGATTTGCGGAGAATGCGCGCGATTTGTGGCGTGTAATCCTCGCCATCTCTTTGATGTGATGCGCCTTGGTGCATGACGATCCCGGCATGAAGTCGAAAGGCGGTTCGGCCCCCTGCTTTCCCTCGCAGCAAGATAAGCCGCGCATTGCGACCCTGTCGTGGCAGCAGGGGTAACACCTCCAGCGAGCCAAGATGCATCTGCGCGGCGCTGATCAATTCGGGGAGCCGGTCAGCGCGCTGGATCATGGTCACCAAACCGCCGGGGCGTGTTCTCTTGGCGGCTTGCTTGACCCATACCTCAAGGGATGTTTCCTCCCCCAGGGCGGTCTCCCTGAGAGCATTTTCAGCCGACTTGCCGCGCGTGCGGTCCAAATAGGGTGGGTTTGCGATCACATGATCGAATTGTCGGTCGCGCAAAGCTGCGGGTATTTCGGCCAGATCCCCGGTCATGACGGTCGCGTGAATGTCATTATCTGCGGCGTTGCGTTCAGCCAAGGCGGCATAATCGGGATGACGTTCGAGCCCAGTCAGATCGAGGCCCGGGACGCGGCGGGCGAGGCAAAGACCGGCGACGAATGCGCCACAACCAAGGTCCAGAATGCTCTGGTTTTGCCGAGCGGGAATACTGGCTGCGAGTAAGACAGGATCAACGCCAGCTCTGTAACCACCCCGCGGCTGCCAGATGCGCAGCGCGCCGCCCAGAAAGCTATCGCATGTCAGATCGACTGCTTCAGTTGTCATCATCCAACTCGATCCCGTTATCAATGAGCGTGCGACAGGCGGGCTGATAATCTCGATCCGCGACCATAAGGCGCCGCGGGAAGACGCCGATTCCGCCTTCTAAGACGCTCATATTTACGTCCAGTTCAAAGCAGTCTATATCCTCCCCCTGAAGCAGCGCCCGGGCGAAAGCTATGATTGTCGGATCGGTTGTTCGGAGCAGAAGTTTCATTTTCCCGACTGGTTTTCTTCGGTTCGTAACGCGGCGTAGCAGGGCATGACACTGATTGGTATCAAAACTATGGGATTAGACGACGCGCCTGGCAAACCCCATGAGGTGCTTGCGCTACATTTGGATGCAAAACTTCGTGATGTGAACGCGCTGATCCGCGACCGCATGGCGTCTAAACACGCGCCGCGTATTCCCGAAGTGACGGCGCATTTGGTGGAGGCGGGGGGCAAACGGCTGCGTCCCATGCTGACGCTCGCGACGGCTGATATGTGCGGATATGATGGCGCATTCGACGTCCACCTCGCCGCCACCGTGGAGTTCATTCACACCGCGACACTGTTGCACGATGACGTGGTTGACGAAAGCGCGCAACGAC
Source organism: Pseudomonadota bacterium (assembly GCA_039025595.1). Classification (GTDB taxonomy): domain Bacteria; phylum Pseudomonadota; class Alphaproteobacteria; order Rhodobacterales; family Rhodobacteraceae; genus Roseovarius. Next base: position 7,389 of record JBCCNY010000104.1, read on the forward strand.
GTGGTCGTCCGACGGCGAACCTGTTGTGGGACAACAAATCGAGCGTTTTGGTCGGAGACTACCTGTTTGCACGTGCCTTCCAGTTGATGGTGGAAACCGGCTCGCTCAGGGTTTTGGATATTCTGTCAAATGCCGCAGCGACGATCGCCGAAGGCGAGGTGCTGCAATTGTCCGCAGCGCGCGATCTTCGCACGGATGAGGCGGTCTACCTACAGGTGGTCAGAGGCAAGACCGCTGCTTTGTTCTCTGCCGCGACAGAAGTCGGCGGCGTCATTGCCGGTGCTCCGGAAGAGCAAGTTCAAGCCCTTTTCGAATTTGGCGACGCTCTCGGTATTGCATTTCAGATCGTTGATGATCTTTTGGATTATCGCGGTGACCCCAAAGCGACCGGAAAGAATGTTGGAGACGATTTTCGCGAACGTAAGCTGACCCTGCCGGTGATCAAAGCGGTTGCGGCTGCCAGCGAAAGCGAACGCGCTTTTTGGGCAAGAGCGATCGAAAAGGGGGATCAGCAAGCGGGTGATCTTGAGAACGCTCTGGAGATCTTGAGCCGGCGTGGCGCTTTGGACGCAACGCGCGCTGATGCACTGGGCTATGCGCAAAAAGCAAAAAAGGCCCTAGATATTCTTCCGGAGCATCCGGTGCGCAGCTTGTTGGCCTTACTTACCGACTACGTGGTCGAACGCATAAACTGACCGTTGTTCGAAACCGACTTGCTCAGTCGCGGCGACAAATCAACTCGACGGTGCCTTAGCCATCCTCGCCCGCAACCTTCAAGGGCGGTGCGCCCTCGTCTTCAAGAACCGTATCCAACCCGACTTCCAGTTTGCGCCGGATGCGATCAGGGTCGATGTCTTGCATCTGCGTTGTGTCGTTGATGAATGACAGCGCGCGACGCCATTGAAACTTTGCCTCCGTGGTCCGGCCTACAGCCCATAGGACATCACCAAGATGGTCGTTGACCACCGGATCCACCGGCATCAGCTCTGCGGCACGCTCCATGTGACCGACCGCTTCTTCATAACGACCAAGCCTGTATAGAACCCATCCCAGACTGTCGACGATATAGCCGCTTTCAGGCTGCCGTTCCACGGCGCGTTCGATCATGGAAAGCGCTTCGTCCAGTTTGATCTGTTTTTCGACCAAGGAGTATCCGAGGTAGTTCAGAACCTGCGGATGATCCGGGTTCAGCTCCAAAGCGGCGCGAAAATCGGCTTCGGCCTTTTCCCAAACATCCATGCGCTCGTAACTGATGGCCCGAGCGTAATAAACAAACCATTGCTCTGAAGTACCCTCGTCCAGCAACGCCAGCGCGTCATCATAGGCGCTAACGGCATCCTGATATCGTTCGCCCTGCCGATAGAGATCGGCCGTGGAGACGTGAACCATGGGAAGATCCGGATGGCTCTTTTGCAGAGCTTCGAGCACTTCGATGGCGGCGTCTGCCTTTTCCGCGCGGCGAAGGGATTCAGCCCGGCCCATTTCGGCAGCAGGAAAAGCGGGATGATCATTGGGCACGCGGCGATAGGTTTCTGTCGCGAGTTCATATCTTTCCAACTCTCCGAGCAGTTCGGCTGCCATGATGACCGCGTCAACATGATCTTCGTCGAGATACTCGGCGATCCGCGCATAAAGCAGTGTGAAATCCTCGCCTGTATCCCCGATCAACGCCTGCCCGATCGAGTAAAACACCTCGGCGGCTCCGTCGGCCACGCTCGAGATTCGACGGAACGGCACGGGTGCGCCCTGTGCCA
>JBCCNY010000105.1:0-9009 GCA_039025595.1 Pseudomonadota bacterium
ACATGCGTGCCGGGAACGCAGTAACCGCGTCCGAAGATCGCATCCCAAAAAGCGGACTCGAAGAAGAACAAAACATGAATATACTCTTCGTATGTTTGCTGAGCTGTCGATCACGTCCAACTTCACCTTTCTGACCGGTGCATCCCATGCGGAGGAATATGTGGGCCGCGCAGCAGAGCTTGGCCTCGAGGCACTGGCCATTGCGGATGAGAATTCCGTGGCCGGGATTGTACGCGCCCATGCGGCGCAACGGGAACTGGCCCGGATTGTGCGCGAACGGCGTGAGATCGAGACGCGGGACGGGGTGATTGGCCCGCCCTCGCCCCATGCGCCGCGCAAACCCGACTGGGCGCATGTCCCACGCTTTCTGCCCGCCGCCCGTATCGTGTTGGAAGACGGGCTGATGCTCACGGCCCTGCCGCAGCATCGCGCAGGTTGGGGCAATCTTTGTCGGTTGATCAGCGCGGGGCGGTTGCGTGCCGAGAAAGGGGCTTGTCAGCTTACCTTAAAGGATGTGGAGAAATGGGCCGAAGGTATCATCTGGCTTTTGCATACAGACGGCCAAGCGCCTTCGCATTGGATTGCCAAAGCCCGCGCACTGGCGGGTCGTCTTGAAGGCGCGCTCTACCTGCTCATGGCACCGTGTTATGACGGGCAGGACCGGGCGCGGTTCGATAAATTGGCCGGTATAGCAGGCGAGCTTGGCTTGCCCCTTGTGGCCTCTGCGCTGCCTATGATGCACCATGCGAGGCGACGCAAGCTGGCCGATGTGCTGACCGCCATTCGTACGGGGCGCAAGGTCGATGAGTTGGGCCGGGACGCTCTGGCCAATGCCGAGCGTCGGCTGAGGTCTGAGGCGGAGATGCTGCGGCTGTTCCAGGGTCATGAAGAGGCGGTGCATCGGGCGGGCGAGATCGCGCAAAGCCTGACCTTTTCCCTTGATGAGTTGCGCTATGAATATCCCAGCGAAATCGCCAAGGGCGAAAGCGCCTCCGACAGGTTGCGCCGACTAACCGAAGAGGGCCTCGACTGGCGCTACCCAACAGGCGCGCCGGAGCGTGTGCGCGAGATGATGGAACACGAATTGCACTTGATCGGAAAGCTGGGCTACGAGCCCTATTTCCTGACGGTCCGCGATGTGGTGGCCTTTGCCCGTTCCCGAGGGATCCTGTGCCAGGGGCGCGGCTCGGCCGCCAATTCGGTCGTCTGTTATTGTCTTGGCGTGACCAGTGTCAGCCCGGAAACCGGCACCATGGTGTTTGAGCGCTTTGTGAGCGAGGCGCGCAACGAGCCGCCCGATATCGACGTTGATTTTGAACATGAACGCCGCGAGGAGGTGATCCAGCACATCTATGAGCGCTATGGACGCCACCGGGCGGGGATCTGCGCGACGGTCATTCATTACCGGGGAAAGCGCGCGATCCGCGAAGTGGGTAGGGCCATGGGGTTGAGCGAGGACACGATCGGCGCGCTCAGTTCGCAGCTCTGGGGCTTCTTTTCGGCGGGCAAGTTGGCGCGTCAGAGGATCGAGGAAATAGGTCTCGATCCCGATGATCGGCGGTTGCGTCAGACAATGGCGCTGGTGGCGGAAATTGACGGCTTCCCGCGGCATCTGTCGCAGCATGTCGGCGGTTTCGTGATGACGGAGGGGCGGTTGGACGAACTTGTTCCAGTTGAAAACGCGACGATGGAAGGCCGGACCGTCATCTGCTGGGACAAGGACGATATCGACACGCTGGGCATCCTTAAAGTCGATGTGCTTGCGCTGGGCATGCTGACCTGCCTGCGCAAGGGGTTCGATCTGCTCAAGGATCATCATGGTCTTGAATACACGCTGGCCACGCTGCCAGCGGAGGATCCGGTTGTGTATGATATGCTGTGTCGGGCCGACAGTCTGGGTGTCTTTCAGGTCGAAAGCCGGGCGCAGATGAACTTCTTGCCGCGGATGCGCCCGCGCTGTTTTTATGATCTGGTGATCGAAGTGGCGATTGTGCGCCCGGGTCCGATTCAGGGCGATATGGTGCATCCCTATATCCGCCGCCGCAATGGCGAAGAGGAGGTGAGTTTCCCCTCCGATGAACTGGGCCGTGTGCTGGGCAAGACGCTGGGCGTGCCGCTCTTTCAGGAACAGGCCATGCAGATCGCGATCGTCGGCGCTGGCTTTTCGCCCGAAGAAGCCGACAGGCTCCGCCGGTCATTGGCCACGTTCAAAAAGCACGGCAACGTCAGCGAATTTCGCACGCGGTTTCTGCGCGGGATGAAACAGAACGGATATGACGACGATTTCGCCGCGCGCTGTTTTGGACAGATTGAGGGCTTTGGCAGCTATGGCTTTCCCGAAAGCCACGCGGCCTCTTTCGCGTTGCTGGTTTACGCAAGCTCCTGGCTCAAATGCCACCATCCGGGAATTTTCGCCTGCGCGCTTTTGAACGCGCAGCCGATGGGATTCTACGCGCCAGCACAAATCGTACGAGACGCGCGCGAGCATGGCGTAGATGTCAGGCCGGTCTGTATCAACACCAGTTTCTGGGACAATGCGATGGAACCGGATGGCTCGGGTGGCCTCGCGCTACGTCTCGGTTTGCGTCAGGTCAAAGGGATCGGTGAGGAGGATGCAAGTTGGATTACGGCGGCGCGGGGCAATGGCTATGCCGAGGTGGGCGATGTCTGGCGCCGGGCAGGGGTAGCACCTGACGTCGTCACGCGCCTTGCCGAAGCGGATGCCTTTGCGGGTCTCGGGCTGAACCGCCGGGAGGCGCTTTGGCAGTCCAAGGCGCTGTCGGGCGACAAACCCTTGCCGCTCTTTGCTGCGGATTTGGATGGCGAGCGCATTGAAGAGCCAGCCGTGCATCTGGCCAAGATGCAGTTGGGGGAAGAAGTGGTTGAAGATTATCTGTCCACGCGCCTATCTTTACGCGCCCATCCGCTTGCGTTGCTCCGGCCTATCCTGACGCCTTCCACCTAGAGATCAGGTTGCGGAGGCCCGGGTGAGTGACAGGCGGGCCGTTTCCAGATGCTCTTTCATCAGTCTTGCGGCGCGTTCTGGCTCTCTGGCGCGGATCGCGTTCAGGATTTGGCGATGCTGTAGATTATAGGCCTCAATTGTCGGGTGATCCAAGGTCAGCCTGCGCATTCGGTTCCAATCGTCCTGAACCCGCACGGCAGAGATCTGTCCGATCATCCAGATCAGCAACCCATTGCGAGTTGAATCAACGAGCGCGCGATGGAACTCCGCATCTGAATCAGAAAACGCCTCCGGCACTTCTGCGCAGTCTTCCATTCGTGTACAAAGAGCATCCATGCGTTCAAAGTCATCCCGGCGCCCGTGCAAAACCGCCAACCTACAGATATGAGGCTCCAGCGCGAAGCGGGCATCCATCATCTCGAGCGGTGTCGCAAGCGCGATCGCATTGGCGGGTGGATTGGGCGCGTCGTGGATGACATAGGTGCCGCTTCCGGCGCGAATCTCGACAAAACCCTCTGTTTCAAGTTGCGCGAGCGCCTTGCGTACGGTGCCATGGGCGGCGCGATATGTCGTTGACAGGACGCGTTCGGGGGGCAGGCGGTCGTGTCGCTGCAACACGCCAGATGCAATGTCCCGCCGGATGGCGGCAGCGATATCGGCACCGCCCGATCTGTACGTATCCATTCTCGACCTCGTGAGCAATATACCAATTATATACCAAATTGGGAGGCATTCAAAGCTATGCCTAAATTTTGGATCATAATCGGTTGACTCCCGGCAGGTCGCGCAGAAACTGAGTTTTGGAGTGGGAGTGGCGATCCCTTGACGTGTAAGACTAATCGCCGATGTGGGACGCGCTTCGAGCGCTTTCGAGAGACAGCAACAGGGAAACAAAGAGTGGCAATGGACATAGAGAAATTTGTCGAAGCTGAAGGACGCGACGGCAAAATCAAGGAAGTGCGCGCGAAGATCGACGAATTGGGGATCGAGTATCTCTACCTTCAATTCGTATCAGTCACGGGCAAGATCATGGGCAAGGGCATCCCGTCGGATCACTGGGAGACGGTTGCCAAAAAGGGGTTTCAGCTCGTCTACGGTGCCACGGTCAACCTCTTCACCGACCGGGCTGGAAACTATCTGGGTTACGGTCCCGAGGCGGCAGAACTCGTCGGTATTCCGGAGCCGGAAACCTTCATGCAGCTGCCTTGGGCGCCTCAAATCGGCCGGTTTTACTGCACTCTCTTCCGCAATCGCGAGGAAAAGGTAGATCCGGGTGCGTATCTGACCGCCGATTGTCGGGGCAATCTGCGCCGAATGCACGACGAATTCACCGCCAAGCATGGCACCAAGCTGCGCATCGGCACCGAGCCAGAGATGATGTGGCTCAAATTCGATGAGAATGGCAAGCCCGGTCCAGGATATTCCAAACCCTACTGCTATCACATCGACCAGTTCGAAAGCCTGCGGCCAGTATCGATGCAGGTGATCCGCTACGCGCGCCGCATGGGGCTCGACATGATCCAGGGGGATCACGAGGATGCGCCCGGTCAGCTTGAGCTGAACTGGATGTTCGATGATGTCTTACGCAATGCAGACCGTCTGACCACCTACCGCCAGATCTGTGCTCAGGTCGCGCGGGAAAACGGCATTTTTGCTTGCTTCATGACCAAGCCCTTCATGGGCGTGTCGGCCTCGGGCTGTCACCACAATATGAGCCTGTGGCACGGCGGCGAGGATCAGTTCGTGGCATGCGGCAATGACAAGAGCGATCTGCCGGGCATGATCGATAATTACATGTATGTCAAAGGCGGCGACAACACCTTCATGCCCGATGATGACGACCCGCAAATGCCGGGCAAGGAAGGTCTGAAGGCTATCGGTGGCGTCGTGCATCACTTGCAGGCGCTTACTGCCATAGGCGCGTCGACGGTCAACTCGTATCGCCGTCTGTGGGATACAGGCTTCTGGGCGCCGGTCTTCGCGGATTGGGGGTTCCAGAACCGCACCACGGGTCTGCGTGTCTCTGCGCCGGGTCGGTTTGAGTATCGCTCTGTTGACTCGATGGTGAACCCCTATCTCATGGGCTCCACCCTGTTGGCGGCAATGGATGATGGGCTGGAAAACAGCCTTGATCCTGGTCAGCCCGAAGAACGCAACATCTATGAGGCGATCGAGGCCGGCAAACAGGTGCGCAAGCTTCCGATGTCTCTAGGTGAGGCGCTCGACCATCTGGCAGGCAATGAGGTCGTCAAGCGCGGCTTGCCAGGCGAGATGTACCGCCTCTTCGAGGAATACAAACGCGATGAGTTCGCCCGCTTCATGTCGACCGTGACCGAGTGGGATAACGAGACCTATATGGAATGTCTGCCCTAACAAAAGACGGGTCAACTGGCGGGCGGTTGCGCCCGCCACTCTTTCGTTTGATTATGGATTTAATCTTTCCTTTTGATGAGATGACCCATGGCGCGTCCTGTTGATCTTGCCTGTTTGCAAACCCGGCCCAGACCCGATTTTGCAACCGCTCTGGACGAGGCGCTGCCGCTTTCCAAGGAGGCTGTCGCCTCGGGTGCTCAGATCCTCTTTTTGCCTGAATATTGCGGAGGATTGGTCACAGAGGGTGCCGCCGTGGCGCCGCCATCCGCACCTGAAGCCGTGCATCCGTTTTTGACAGAGATCCGGCAATTCGCGCGCGACGCAGCCGTCTGGATCAATGTTGGATCGGTGGCCGTCGACGGGCCGGATGAGCGCATCATAAATCGCGGTTACATGATCGACTCGCAGGGCGATATCCAGGGCCATTACGACAAGATCCACATGTTCGATATCCAGCTCTCAGACACAGAAGTTTACCGCGAAAGCGACCGGGTGTCGCCGGGGTCTCACGCCGTGATCCATGATACCCCGTTTGGCCGTATCGGGCATACAATCTGTTATGATCTGCGCTTTCCGGATCTTTTCAGAACGCTCGCCAAGGCGGGCGCGGACATGCTGATCTGCCCTGCGGCCTTTACCCGCAAGACAGGCGAGGCGCATTGGCATCTGCTGAACCGGGCAAGGGCCATTGAAAACACGCGCTTTGTTGTTTCCTGTTGTGCCATTGGCGACGTGCCGGGTGGGGGCGAGACCTATGGTCACTCTCTTGTCGTCGGGCCGTGGGGGGATGTGATCGCAGATGGCGGCAACGCGCCCGGAATTGTGAGAGCGCGGATCGATACGGATCAGGTGGGCGAAAGTGAGGCACGTATTCCCAGCTTGCACGCAGATCGACCGTATAGCATGTCGGGCCAAATCGGACAAAACGTGGCCTGAACCGCCGTTTTTACCCTTTCGTTGATATTGCGTAAGGCGTCCCGTTTCGAACCAGTTTGTGACCGAGATTGAGCAGACACCGAAAGGTAGTCTGACATGTTGTCTCGTCTGATTGAGATATTCTAGAACTGTTCGTTTGCATGCACGCGCGTGTCGTTTTTCGGCGCTCGGAAGAATATACATCATGTATACACAGTGTATGCATAGGAGCCAATTTTGAACGCGATACGCAAAAGTAACTGTATCGAAGATCTGCGCACGCGGATTCTGACGCTCGATTTGTCGCCAGGAAGCGCTCTGGAAGAACCTGTTTTGTGCGAACGCTACGGCATGTCACGCACGCCAATGCGAGAAATTTTGCAGCGGTTGTACGGCGAAGGTTATGTTGAGCTCAGCCAAAATCGCGGCGCAAAGGTTGCCTCCATGGACCTTTTGGTCATGCGGACGTTCTTTCGAACGGCACCCATGATCTATTCCGCCATCAGCCGACTTGCGGCGGAAAACCGACGCGTGCAGGATCTGGTGCTACTTCGCGAGGTGCAAGGTGCTTTCCGCAAAGCAACCGAAACCGGCGCGGTCGCAGAATCCGCCATGCTGAACCACCGGTTTCACCTATCTATCGGACATATGGCGCGAAACCCATATCTTCTGCCCAGTCTCGAGCGCATGCTGATTGATCACACGCGTCTCAGTCAGACCTTTTACAATCCGGGCTCGGAGGATGAACGGGAGAGGGTCGCGCGCGCGGTAGAGCAACATGATACTATGATCGCAGCAATCGAGGCGCAAGACGGAGAGGCGGCGACCCAGCTTTCAATTGATCATTGGGCCTTGTCGCGCGACCGGCTTGAGCAGTTTGTCCGCCCGGATCCGCTTCCACTTGACATGTTGGTAGAGCAGGGGGATCGCTATGCAGTTTGATGGAATTTGGACGCCGATTGTCACGCCTTATCATGATGATTTCTCGATCAATGAAAAGGCGCTGGCGGAAACTGTTGAACTGCTGATCAATGCCAGTGTGAATGGAATAATCTCCGCTGGGACGACAGGCGAATACTACGCGCAGAGTTTTGAAGAGCGGATTTCAACGGCTAGAAGGATCAAGGATCTGATCGCGGGGCGCGTTCCCCTGGTCGTTGGAACCGGCGCAATCCGAACAGAAGAAAGCATTGAATACGCGAAAGCCGCCAAAGAACTGGGAGCAGACGCCGTACTCGTTGCGACGCCGCCCTACGCGGTGCCCACAGGACGAGAGATCGCGCTTCACGCCTTGGCCGTTGATCGCGCCGTCAACCTACCCGTGATGCTCTACAACTACCCGGGCCGTATGGGCGTTAATATGGACGAGGAAACACTCGACCGCCTCGGGCGCTCTCCCAATTTTTGTGGTATCAAGGAAAGCTCTGGCGATATCAACAGATTGCATATGATTGCGCGAGACTATCCGCATCTGGGATTGCTCTGTGGTATGGATGATCAGGCGCTCGAATTCTTTGCCTGGGGGGCGAGGGGCTGGGTCTGCGCCGGGTCAAATTTCGCCCCGGAAGCGCATATCGCGCTCTATCGCGCTTGTGTCCTGGACGGCGATTTCTCCCGAGGCCGGGCCATCATGAGCGCCATGATGCCATTAATGCGTGTGCTGGAGCAGGGCGGCAAGTTTATTCAGTGCATAAAGCACGGTCTCAGCATGCGGGGCATTGACGCTGGCCCACCACGCAAGCCGCTTCAACCTTTGAATAAGGATGACAGGCGCGCTTTGGAGGAGGTTGTACGGACGATGAACACAGCCATCGCCGCTATTGAAGGAGGCCAGACATGACAGAGCTTCTCACGCGAGACGAATATATGGCGATTGCCAAAGATATTGATCTGCCGGCCACGCCCTTTGTTGATGGTAAGTTCAGACGCGGATCGGGATTGGAGATGCCAACGATCAATCCGGCGACCGGTGAAACCCTGACCACAATCGCCACGGCGTCTGAAAAGGACGTTGATTTCGCCGTAACAAAAGCGCGCGAGGCGTTCGAGCGAGGCGAGTGGTCAAAACTTGCACCCTCTGAGCGTAAGGATGTTTTGATCAGGCTTTGCAAGTTGATCACGCGCAGGCGGCATGAATTCGCAGTCATGGAGAGCATTGAAAGCGGTAAACCGATCCGCGATTGTGAATTGATCGACATCCCCGAGACCATCCATACGATCAAGTGGCACGCGGAACTGATCGACAAGGCATATGATCAGGTCGGGCCATCCGGGGACGATGCGATCAGTATGATCGTACGAGAACCCATAGGCGTGGTGGCCTGTATCTTGCCCTGGAATTTCCCGCTTTTGATGATGGCGTGGAAGATCGGGCCCGCTCTCGCGGCAGGGAATTCCGTGATTGTGAAACCGGCCGAACAAACCTCGCTCACCGCTTTGCGTCTGGCGGAGGTGGCGCATATGGCCGGGATCCCACGTGGCGTGCTTCAGGTTCTGCCTGGTGACGGGCCACAGGTTGGCGCGCCGCTTGGGCGCCATATGGGTGTGGATATGGTCAGCTTCACCGGCTCTACTGAGACCGGACGACATTTTTTACGTTATGCCGCCGACAGCAACCTTAAGAAAGTGGTGCTCGAATGCGGTGGGAAGAACCCGGCGGTGGTTCTCTCAGATGCCGAAAATCTTGACCATGTGGCCAGCCATGTGGTGCAGGCGGCGTTCTGGAATATGGGAGAAAACTGTTCCGCGAATTCGCG
>JBCCNY010000106.1:0-8961 GCA_039025595.1 Pseudomonadota bacterium
AGTCACCATCAACCCAGGCGGGGTGCCAAGGGGCGGAGCGAAAAAATGGCCCAGACGGACCGACGCGTATCTCTGATCCCTTGTCCCGCTGCGAAGCGCGGAGGGCGCTATGATCCTTGAACTCACGATTTTCCAACTTGATTCGGGCGCTTTGTCGCCAAAACAGGCGTGCGAAAAGGGCCAGTTGGGCTATATGCAATGGCTTGGCGCTTTACCGGGACATGCCGATTACGTCGCCGAAGCCCGGCGAGCCTATGAATTGGCGCAACCTTTTGAGCATAATTCTCCTGCTGTAGCAGTGTTTTGTGATCTTTTGCTCACCTCGTTGAAAATGCCACCACGCCCGCTCCAATTGTCGCTCCCACAACGCGCCCGTCGCGGAGGAGCACAGGCACGACGGCTGTCGCTTTAGTGATTGAAGATTTAAGGTTCAGGACGATCTCGCGCCACGCAAATTCGAGCGCGGAAGCCCATAAAAGGTCTTGATTAAAATGCACTTTTGTATGCGACGAGCACGGCATGCCCTCGCATGAATGGGCAGCGACACCGAGGATGACCACCACTCGGCTCGGCAAGGGAAAAAGATCGAGGAGCCGGTCCCATGATGGCTCAGAGCAAGCCGAAATGAGTTTCTAAATGAAACTAACCGGACCAAATCTTGCCAAACAAGCTCCGGCACGGATGGCTGCGAAGGCGACGAAAGAGAAGGTTAGGTAGGAACAAACGTCACAAACGTTTTTTATACATGGCAGAGTGAAAAATGGTGCGGCCGGGAGGCAATGCGTTGCCATATCATGTGGTCTTATTCCGTCTCGTAAAACCAATAAACGAACAGACTTAATTGAAAACAGAGTGTCACACTTTTTCAGACCGTCGCGGACCATACTATACATTGAGGTGATCGAAAAATGTGTATATTTGCCCGCGCTTTACAAGCTCAACGCGATAAAAGTCAGGAATGCGCCGCGCGGCAAGTATTCGGACGAGGCTGACCAATGTTTAAACAAGCGCACAGATGGAAGCGCGCAGCCGTTTCTCCGCGTCACGATCCATGGTCGTCGACGAGAAATGGGCCTCGGCCCGATTTCTGAGGTTGGACTCGATGAGGCTCGGGAAACCGCTGAAAAATGACGCGCCATTGCATGCCAGAGAAAAGATCCGATCAAGGAACGGGAACGCCAAAAGCGAGAAGCCGGGAAGGCGGACCGCACTTTGACGACCATTGCTGAAGAAGCGTTTGCACGGCACGGATCTGGATAAGTTTTTTTTTCACTGCGTGGCGTCAGGGGCCGCCTGCACGTCATCAGGGCGAAAAGCGCGGCTTTTCAAAACGGGCCCGAAGACACTGCACAGTGAATGACTACTTTGAGCCCAGTCTTTCGCCCTTAGCAGTACCACAAAGGTGGGATTCTTGAGAGTTGCGTCGACCCAAACTGATTTACAGTAAGGCCAGTGCGTCGGCGTCTTCCTCACTTGACGATGCAACGGGGACGTCTTCTTCGGGCACGGCCGCCATGTAGTCCGTCAAAAGAGGGCTTTCGTCAACTTCGGTATCGTAAAGTGCCCCATCGTTTGACAGCGTAATGCGATCCAAAGCAAACGCATCAGATCGTCCGATGACTTCGAGTTTGTATGCCGTGTTCGCCTGCAATTCCGCCGTGGCTGACACGTGGCCGCCACCCGCGGGGTCAAAGGTCGATCCCCAACGGAGATCCTCGTCGCTGTTGCCCAGACCTATATAGAGCTTTGTCGGTCCCACAACTTCTTCCGCATTTTCGAGATTGGTGATGCGGATATATACATCGTTGCCCGTATCGGTTCGCAAAGAGCCGTCGCCGTCGCGCAGATCAGAGTCGTTCATGACATCCCGCATGCGTCCACCGTGAAGCGCGATGGTGTAGGTGCCGCTTTCTTCGGTAGCAAATTCGAACGTTATGGCCTCATTGTCCGGAGCTCTGCCATAGCTGCTTGAATTTGCGTCCCACAGCATTGCTGTTTCGCCGTCAAAGGAGATTTCCTCCCAATTACCTTCGGACTCTCCGCTTTCGGCCTCGACAACAAGTTGTCCGTTTTGGGCGAAGTATGCGGCTTCCGACAACGCGACATCTGGATCCTGAGGCACTTCGCCCACAATGTCAGAAGTATCTTCGGGCGTTTGATCGTCGGGAATCCCGATGTCAGGAGGTACGTTAGCTGCGGGTTCATCACCTGGAGAAGCCGAGCTGTTATCCGAACTCGAACCGCCGCCCATTATGCCAGCCATGGCTGCGAGAGAAGCAAGAAAAGCCACAAAAGAAAACACAACACCGTCCTTAAGGTCCATTCACACCTGTGGCATTTTTTAAGGAAATTCGGGTCAAAATTGTGTCTAGAATAGTGTGATTTTGAGGCGTCGCCTCCGGTGCAGAGTCTGGAATTCTTTCGAATTTCGCCTCTTGGGTAGAAACTGGCATGGCTGACAAGTCGAATGCCAGCCCGTCCACAAACCGACATACACGTCGCTCAGACCTAACGTCGGTTTGCGACGCACAAATTGCACCAAGAACGAGATGAAACGCCGCCTTTAATCGCCAATGCCGGTCCTGCCGCGGCCTGGCCGTCTTTCAGAAAATGGGTACCCCGCGTTTCGAGCGCTTATCGGATGCCTAGAAGTTCATGCCGTAGATCTCGGCGTGTATCTGAATTCCGGCGGCGCGCCATTCTGCGCGATGAAAATTATGCCATTCGCTTCGTAGAATGCTCGTAGTGCCGCTATTGTCGAGGCTAGGGCATCTTTGCCATTTTCTATCCGCCTACCGGTGTTGGGATTTACTTCAACAGCAGCCGCCACTTCTTGGACACCTATCCTAAGAGCTGCCCTTGCCATTCTTGCTGGATGCGGGTTAATTGATTGAAACTACGTATTATTTCGAGCAGACAGAGTATTTCATGGCCTGCCTTTGTCGATACATCGTATTAACGAAATGATAAATGGGCAAACGACATAACGTACGACCACTGCGACATCAGGCAAACGGCCCAGGCGCACATGCGGGAGGCAAAAGGCCCCCTAAGCAAGCGATATCCCATCCGCTTTAGCAACGAGCTGAATGTCGACGACACGGGCTTTCGCTGGTTTGACATCCGGGCGTTTTCCGCTGAGCCGAGGCTGGTGGTGTCGAGCGTGTGAGCGATTAGCTTGCTGCGCGTTGGTTCCAAACCGCCTCAACTGACATTACACAGCCTTACGAATACCATCAGCACTTTGTATTTACCAATCGTGGTTTTGTGATCAGGCTAGGCACTTAGAACCTATATTCAACATAGGCGCCGATTGTTCTGGGCTCTCCGGTTCGCGCAATACTTCCTGACCTGGAAAACGCATAATCTTCATCGAACAGGTTCCGCACGTAAAGCCCGGCCAACAAATCACCACGTTCGTATGTCAGCTGGCTGTTCACAAGCAAACGGCTGTCGGACTTGTTTAAAGGGTTGTTTGCCGGACCGGCGAACGCGTCATCAGTGAATGAAGCATCTAAACCCAGTGTCAGCCCGTTGGCGAAACGGTACGTGCCACCAATCGCCCCCGTCCATCTTGGCGCCCCTGGAAACTCGTTCCCGGTAAAATTGTCATTTCCTGTGATATAATCTAAGTATTTTGTCTCCACATACCCGATGGCTGCGTAGAGATCGAGTGCGTTGGTGGCAGCGTAATCGATTGTGAATTCACCACCAAAGAGTTCGGATTCACCTGCGTTTTCAATGAACGTGTCTATACCGCCGAAATCCCCAAACCGGACCACTTGCTGATCAATCCAGCGCGTATAGAACAGATTTGCATTTGTGATCAAAGCGCCATTCATGAATTCCCCACGCAAGGCAAACTCATAGTTTTGCGTGAACTCAGGATCAAACTCGCCTTCTTCAACGCCGAATAGGCGGACCGTAGCGCCACCGGCCCGATAACCCTCCTGATAGGTAAAGCTGGTGGTAAGTCCTTCGCGAATTTCGTAGATAACTCCAATCTTGGGGATAAAAACATCATATCTTGTAGAGGTTGCTGTTTCACTTTCTCCGAACGGTGGAAACGGGGGTGTGGGACCCGGTTCGAGGAAGATGTTGCCACGTGATCGGGATTTCTGTCTTTCATTATCGTAGCGCCCACCCAGAATAAAGGAGAGCCCTGGCAAGAAACGGTCTGCGTCCAGTTCGACTTCTCCAAAGACCGCCCAGTTCTCGGTTTCCCGTATGTTTGAGGTCTCCGCGACAGCAAAAACGCCCGGAGGCAAGGGGACCGGAACCAGAGAACCGCGCGTGCGACCGGTACCTGCAATTCTCAGATCCTCTTCGAAATAGAATAGTCCAAGAACACCGGAATATCCCGGTCCGTCGATCAAAAGTCTTAAATCCTGCTCGATGCTTTCTACTTCGCTACGAGAATCCGAAAAACCATCATCCAGTGACGAACGGTCGAGATCTATAATGTTGCGCCCTTCGCGTTGGTAAAATGTCGTCTCAGATTCAAGCCGCAGGTTCGGGTTGAAATCATAGCCGAGCCTCAGACCATAGACTTCATCTTTGGTTTCTCCAAACTCATCTAGGTTTGTTTCCTTAATCCTGTCGGGCGGGAAAAGATCGTTCCGAATACGGCCATCGCCCTGAAACGTATTTTGATAGGAGTACGACAGGATCATGTCGAAATTGTCGGTTGGGTTGATGCGCAGTTTAGCGCGAAACGAATCCAAGTCCGTTCGGTCACCATCGTTGATGCCGAGTGTTGTGTTGTCGACATAGCCATCCGACCTTGAGTATTCGCCGGTGATGCGGAGAGCGGCACTGCCCTCAACGAGAATTTGGTTGAACGAGAGCGCCCCCTGGTAGGAGCCTTTGGAATCAAGCCCCGCGCGCAGCCGGTATTCGTTTACGTATTCAGGATCTCGCGTGCGTATGATGACTGCGCCGGCCAAAGCGTTGCGGCCTTGCTGCGTTGACTGCGGGCCACGTAAGACTTCGACCTGTTCTACGTCCCAAGTTGGAAACAATGAATTGCCGTTCTGAATTTCAGCTCCATCAACCTGAACACTTATTGTCGGGCCAGATCCGCCAACAATAGGATTTTGGGCAATGCCGCGAATTGAAAATAACCCTAGTGCGTCAGGCTGCGTGACGTTTGGCGCTCGCTCAGACAACTGAAGAATGCCCTGATCGCCACGCTGCTCGAGCTCTTGGCCACGAACGATTGTGACGGATGTCTGGCTGTCTTGGATATCTCGCTCTTGCAATTCACCACGCACAACGAGTGTGCCGAGGTCAAAGGGTTCGTCTTTATTTGCATTTTGAGAGACCACGTCGCTGAAGCTGAGGACGGCTCCGTTTTGCGTCGGCATCCGGATGTTCAAACCTGTTTCCGACAGCATCTCCCTAAGGGCCGCCTGCGGCATCATTTGTCCCTTAACAGCCTTGCTTGTGACACCCTCGACCACGGAAGAGGCGGCTGAGACATGCAGGCCGGTCTCGTTGCCGAGCTCGACCAGAGCATCGGCCAACGGTTGCGCGGGGATGTCGATCAGATCTTGCGCAAAACCGGGTGCCCCAACAATCGGTAGCAGGCCCAACGCCGTCGTGGTGAGAAATGCAAGGCGGTGCATAAAGTGTCCTCTCGGTCTTCCGTACGGCTGCGAAACGCTACAGTTACTACAACGTCGCCGGATTTCGGATTTTCAAAAAAAGTTGGACACTAGAGAGTTGTGCTAAGTTATTCATAAATAAATTCAGAAACTTAAGTATTGAAAAAATTTGACATGGAAGGCAGGCAGACACCCGAATGCGCCTGCGCACGTCACTTGATGGGGAGATGTGAGTGCCCTAGCGGCGCGTGATGACATGCCCGATACCGGGGATGTGATACACTTGACCGCCAGCGCTATCGGCCAGAACACGCAGGGCGACCCGAGGCTCTGACAGGTTAAGATTGCCGTTCACCCGGATGTCGCGAAGCGCGTTTCTTGTAAATAAAACAGGGCCGTTCAGACGCCGTTCGATCACCGCCGCGGCCTGACCCAAAGTCATTCCGTCATAGACCAGACGGTCCGTGCGCCAGGTCGCGATATCTGCCTGATTGCGCCGGGTGACCGCACCACCCGAGGGCCGCGTCCAGCTGAACTGCTCGCCGGAGCCGACGGTCCAGCTTTGCGCGCCCAGACGGACACTAACCTGACCCTCGACAACGCTCACGAGCACACTGTCGTCCACGAAGGCGGTCTCAAATTCAGTGCCCAGAACGGTCACGAACACAGCACCGATTTCAACCGTGAAGGCGCGGAGATCGGTCTCTACATCGAAGAAGGCTGCCCCTTCGAGGAGCGCAACCGTGCGATCCGCGCCCTCGGTCTCGTCCACAAGCGCGCTGTCCGCGTCGAGGAAGACGCGATCCCCCGAGGCCAGCATGGCTTGCTGCGGCATCTCATTCGTCGAAAGATCCGCGAACCAGGCGATGCGCGCCGGTTCATAGGCCAGCGCAGCGGTGGCCAAAAGTCCGCAAATGAAAAGCACGACGGAGCGCGGCGTGTTTGTGGGGTCGACGACGCCAGAAGCTTTCCACATCTTGACCAGCTTGTCGTAGACCTCGCGCTCGGCTTGCCCGCGCGCCTTGAACGCATCCCGCTTCGCCAGCAGATCGGCATCGTCCGGACTATCTCGCAAACGCAGGAAAATGTCCGCGGCTTCCCGCATCAGTTTCTCACGCTCTTGGTCTGCCATGCCTATCCTTACGCCAAACCGACGCTACACATGTAAAACGCCGCCGGAGGTCAGATTTTCAGAGATTTCTCGATTTTACCGTTCTGAAGCCACTGTAATCTGTACCAGCGCATCAGAGACAAGGTAGTAGGCCGCGGTGGTTGAGATGCCCATTTTCTTACCAATCTGCGCATAGGTCATACCGTCCACTCGACTGAGGCGGAAGGCCCGGAGTGACTTCGATGGCAATTGTTGCAAAGCGAGCAAAGCTATTCTCAGATCCTGTCGCGAGATAACAATATGCTCGGTGTCCGGCGTATTGTCGTAGAGTAAAGATAAACCCTCTATTCG
Organism: Pseudomonadota bacterium; assembly: GCA_039025595.1. Lineage (GTDB taxonomy): Bacteria > Pseudomonadota > Alphaproteobacteria > Rhodobacterales > Rhodobacteraceae > Roseovarius. Next base: position 7,069 of record JBCCNY010000106.1, read on the forward strand.
CATCCACTCTCGACGCTGCTTGCGATGCCAGTCCCGTGCAAGATTGAGAACAATGCGCTTAAATATTGGCGCAGCATCCGAACTGGAATAAGACTTTGAGCTCCACTGGATCCAACTGTCCTGAACAAGCTCTTCGGCGATGGCGCGATTTTTAACGACTGTATTAGCGAGAGCGATCAGGTCGTTGCGTCTGGTGACGAACGTATCCAATGCGATATTGTCCAGTTTCTCAGCCATACCATCGATCCTGAATTCACTTGGCGACGTCTGGCTTCGAGATTGTGTGGGCTCGACGTTGGGTCCTGCATTGTGGTTATGTTACGAGGAAATTATCAGCCTTTTTGCTCGCTGCAAGTCGGTTAACGCTTTGTAAGCAAATAACATCATTGCTCTTTTTGCTAGACTTGGGGAAAGATCCAGCAGTTAACCCGGTCAGATACGCGCGGCGAAACCTATGCACTTTTGGCATATTTTTGTCTTTGTTACCAAAGCGATCATTTGTGCGGTACGCGGCATGCTTCGGTTTCGGGCTCAGAGCCGACACTCCCTACTATGCGGCTCGATTTAACCAAATGAAAGCCTGCTTGGCCGACGACGCTGCCATTCCGATGGTTCACAATCCAGCTTCAGACCTCGAAATGCCGCTTCTGGGCGGGCTCCCAAAGTTCAATCGGGTTACCTTCGGGATCATGGATTCGCACAAATTTCCCAATGCCATCGATCGTTTCTTCGTGGGAAATCTAGATGCCCGCTGATCGCAGTTGATCCAGCATCTTGGCAAGATCAAGCAACTGAAGCAATGGCTCAGATGCTGATGAGCGAGGCTCGATTAGTTTAACGCATCCAACTGACCGCCAAATCTGTGCGACGAATGATAGTTAAGTGCCCAAGGTAAGTTGGTAGTTCTTCGGTATATGCGCTATCGTCGGGGTGCACGAAGTTAGGGTTATTTTTGTGGTGGCGACAAGCTCTATGAAGAAGCAGCTGATAGAATGCTTTGCTTATCGTGTCTGTCTTTCGTCGTTCTCCGCTCAACTTTACTTATAGTCTGACATTTCCGAAAATCGAATATCAAACTGCGCCAAATTGTTTTCTACCAACTGAAACATGTAATCGATGTATTGTCTGTGAACGCGTCCACCAAAAGACTTGGCGTTTTTCCACTTAACCTAACCCCACTTTCCTGAAGCCTTTTTGATGGCGCCGAGATCCCTTACAACCTTCGGAATACTCTTTCGATGTATTGTTAGACCCGCAAAAGCGGCAAATTCGTCGGTGACTTGGCTAGATTCATCATAGAAGTAAAGAATGTTGTCAGGAGACGTCGTCACCGTTGAGATTTACTCCTAGCTTACTCTTCGAAGGGATTATAAAAGTCCGACGCAGAAGGAGCATACGGCCTCAGGTCAAGAGCCAACCACTCCGATCGAACCAGCCAACCAACGAACTAAAATCCACGACAAATCGAATGGTTCATGCACAAAGAGACTAGGGCCCTTTTCCAGCATCATTTTATTGGTTGCTTGTTCTGCGGACATGCAGTCGGCAAGCGTTCTGTCTCAGCGAATAGCCAGCGCGCCAACCCCGCAGATTTGCATGGCTTACTTTCAGCCCAATACAACTTCGCGCGGCAAGCTTATAATCGAAGCAGAGCTTGCGACTAGGAGTGTAGACCGCTGTGCCTCGGGGAACTATGGCCACCACAGCATCGCAACTCTCGGTTCTCGCTCTCATGATCGCTCTGAAGCGGTCCTCGTTCAAAACGGATCGGACTATGATTGCGACGACTTTCCAAACGGAGCATCTGCCCAAAAGTTCTTCCTCGCGGCCGGTGGGCCCGTATCTGATCCAAATGATTTGGATAGAGACGGTGACGGTTTGGCTTGCGAGTGG
>JBCCNY010000107.1:0-8940 GCA_039025595.1 Pseudomonadota bacterium
AACAACCTGCAGAATGACCTCTTTGGGCAGCGGCGCAAAAGAGATCACCGCATCGAGGCGATTGCGGAATTCGGGCGTGAACGTGCGCTCGATGGCGGCCGTATCCTCACCCTCGCGTCGATCCCGACCAAACCCAATGGCGGCCTTCGCCTGTTCTGTGGCACCGGCATTTGAGGTCATGATCAATACGACATTGCGGAAGTTGACGGTCCGGCCGTTATGGTCTGTCAGATTGCCGTGATCCATCACCTGCAGCAGGATGTTAAAGACATCCGGATGTGCTTTCTCGATCTCGTCGAGCAACAACACGCAATGCGGATGCTGATCAACACCATCAGTCAAAAGACCACCCTGATCGAACCCGACATAACCCGGAGGCGCGCCGATCAACCGGCTAACCGCATGCTTTTCCATGTATTCCGACATGTCAAAGCGCAACAACTCAACACCGAGCGTGTCTGCAAGTTGCTTTGCCACTTCGGTTTTGCCTACGCCGGTAGGCCCCGCGAAAAGGTAGTTGCCGATCGGCTTTTCCGGTTCACGCAAACCAGCTCGCGCCAGTTTTATCGAAGCCGATAGCGCCTCGATCGCCTTGTTCTGTCCGAAGACGACCCGCTTCAGCGAGGCCTCGAGGTCTTTTAGCACCTCGGCATCGTCTTTGGAGACGTTTTTCGGTGGAATACGCGCGATCTTGGCAACGACATTCTCAATCTCTCTCGCACCGATCGACTTCCGGCGCTTCGAGGCCGTCAGAAGATGCTGTGCCGCACCTGCCTCGTCGATGACGTCAATGGCTTTATCAGGCAGTTTGCGGTCATTGATGTAGCGCGACGACAAATCGACGGCGGTCTGGATCGCATCATTGGTGTATTTGACCGAGTGATGCTCTTCGAAATATGGCTTGAGCCCTTTGAGAATTTTCACCGTATCCTCAACCGTTGGTTCGACGACATCGATCTTCTGGAAGCGGCGAGACAGCGCGCGATCCTTCTCGAAGTGCTGGCGAAACTCCTTGAATGTGGTCGAGCCCATGCAGCGCAGCTTACCCCCCTGCAAGGCGGGTTTGAGCAGGTTTGAAGCGTCCATTGCGCCGCCGGACGTGGCGCCCGCGCCGATCACTGTATGGATTTCATCGATGAACAAAACGGCGTCAGGATGTTCTTCCAGTTCCGTTACGACAGCCTTCAGGCGTTCTTCGAAATCGCCGCGATAGCGTGTTCCTGCCAATAAAGCGCCCATATCGAGAGAAAAGATCGTAGTTCTCGACAGTACCTTCGGCGTCTCGCCCTGAACAATCTTGTGGGCAAGGCCTTCCGCGATGGCTGTTTTGCCAACGCCCGGATCACCAACCAGAAGCGGGTTGTTCTTGCGGCGACGGCACAGCACCTGAATACAACGTTCCACTTCGCTGTCGCGCCCGATCAACGGGTCAACTTCGCCTTGGCGGGATTTCTCGTTCAGATCCACGCAATATTTGGCGAGTGCCGATTCGCCGTTTTCAACCTGCTCTCCCTCATCCGTCGATTTGGCATTTTCGCCGTCGGACTCGCCCACACCCTGAACCGGGCGTGCCTCGCCATAGGCTGGGTCCTTGGCGACACCATGCGCGATGAAGTTCACTGCGTCGTAGCGGGTCATATCCTGCTCTTGGAGGAAATAGGCCGCGTTGCTTTCGCGTTCCGCGAAGATTGCAACAAGCACATTTGCGCCCGTCACTTCCGTGCGGCCGGAAGATTGGACATGGATCGCCGCGCGCTGGATGACCCGCTGAAACGCGGCTGTCGGCACGGCTTCGGAGCCATCGATGTCGGTCACGAGATTAGACAGATCATCATCGATGAAATCCACCAGCGTTGTTCGGAGGTCCTCGGTGTCCACGCTGCACGCTTTCAGAACACGAGTAGCATCCGGTTCGTCGACCAGCGCCAAAAGAAGATGTTCGAGCGTGGCAAACTCGTGTCGCCGCGCGTTCGCGAGCGCCAGAGCGGCGTGAATTGCCTGTTCCAGTGTATTGGAAAATGACGGCACGATGTGCTCCTTTCACTGTGGCGGCTGACTGCTCAACCAAAGCCTCATAGGATTAAAGTTTGGTCGATACGGCAGGTCCTTCAAGAAGTTTTTTTCACCGAGACCGATAATTTCCTTATTTTGTTGCCGGACGCGACCTTCTTAAGCATGTCACGTTAGCGCGATAACCGGTCAGAATGCGTCCTTTCGCCGCCGTATTTCTGCAAAGACCTCTGCCGGATCATAGCCCGATTTTCCGATTGCGGCCTGCAGTGCTGGGTCTGCAGCCCGCAAAAACGGGTTCGTTTCAAGCTCATCCAACAAACGCGAAGGCACAGTGGGCTGGTTCCGCGCGCGCGCGGCGCGCACCGCTTCGACCCGGGCGACAAGCGAGTCATTTGCGGGATCCACGCTTAATGCGAAGCGAGCGTTGCTTTCGGTGTATTCATGACCCGAACAGACCAGGGTCTCTGGTGGCAAGGCGGCCAGTTTCTGGAGACTGCCCCACATCTGCGGCATCGTTCCCTCAAAAACCCTGCCACAGCCTAGCGCCATCAGGCTGTCGGCGGTGAAAACAACGGCGCTGTCAGGAAAGTGCAACGCGAGGTGACCAATCGTGTGGCCAGAAACATCCATGACATAACCGGTTTGAGATCCAATGGAAAAACTGTCTCCGTCCCGAAGCGGTACATTCAGCTTGGGTAGTCGGTCAGCATCTTCGGCATTCCCAGCTACAACGGCTGACGAAAACCTGTCGAGGATTTCTCCCAGCCCTTGCACATGATCTGCGTGATGATGGGTCAGAAACACCTTTGTGACATTCCAACCGAGGTCGTTGAGCCGATCCAGGATTGGCCCCGCCTCTGGTACATCGACAACGAGTGTATCCCCTGTCTCGGGATCATGAGCGATGAAGGCATAATTATCGTTTAAGCAAGGAACTGTTTCGATTTGCAACGTCATGGCTGTTTCCGACAGATGGCTTTAAACATAGTGCAACACTGACCCAAGGGGACTCGCTCTGCAATGCATCAGGACGTGCAGGATCTGCGTAACTTCTACTACCGCAGTGCCTTGGGGCGAACGGTGAAACGCACGTTGGCTGCAGAAATCCTCAATTTCTGGCCCGAAGCCAAAGGCCAGACTGTCGCAGGATACGGATTTGCCGCACCGTTTTTGCGTCCCTATCTCAAAGACAGTCGCCGCGTACTTGCCCTGATGCCTGCGCCTCAGGGTGTGCTTGCCTGGCCGCGCGAGGGTGCCAATGTCAGTGTCTTGTGCGAAGAAACCTTTTGGCCGATTGAAACCGGCCACGTGGATAAACTGTTGGTCGTTCACGGAATCGAAAGCACCGAGCGACCCCGCGACCTTCTGACAGAGTGTTGGCGCGTGTTGGGACCCGGCGGCTCGGCGCTTTTCGTGGTGCCCAATCGCGCTGGGCTCTGGTCGCGCAGTGAGAAGACGCCTTTTGGGTACGGGCGGCCTTACAGCCAGTCGCAGCTAGAGGGGCAGTTGAAAGCGTGTAGCTTCCTGCCAGAGGCACATATCACCACGTTGTTTCAACCGCCCTCGGAGCGACGATTCTGGCTGAAGACGGCGGGCATGTGGGACCGGGTCGGTGGCAATCTGTCATTCCTGATGGCCGGTGGTGTTCTCATTGTGCGGGCCAGCAAGAGGATCCAGGCCCCGTCTTCCGGTTCTGGTTTGCGGGAAACCGTCCGCAAACCGCTTGAAGTTCTGGCTCCCAAGCCGAAGCCAGAGATCAAACCAGTCTGAGCATTTGATGCTTCGGGTTCATTCTGCGGGCCGCTCCCGTGTCGTCAGTGAACCAATCGCAATACCGATGAGCAAGCCAAACGCGTCTGCCAGCAAATCGAACCAGTCAGCGGTGCGACCAAAGCGAGGCTGGATGAGTTCGATTAATCCGCCAAAGGCAAGCCCGACGAGAAGTATCGAAACCCATGAATGGGTGCGCGTCACGCTCAATGGCAGGGCAAGACCGGCGAACGCACCCGCGTGAACGAGCTTGTCAAAATGCGCAAACTGCACAAGGTGGGCAAATGGCGGACTTACCTCTCCGACGGGGCCAAGAGTTACACGAGCTATTATGCCTGCCAGCACCAGCGTAAGCATATAGGCAAAGAGGTGGTTCAAAGCGAAGCCTCATAGAAATTGCGGAACTGTCAGAGGCCCCGCTGGAACGGCGCCTTAGACTTCCCTGATGAAGTATTTGCGTACTTTCACCGTTTCAGGTGGTGCGACAAGGGGTATCGCCGCAGCGACAATACGCCAAGGAATCGAAAAATCCGCGAAAACGCCCGGTTCAAGATTGTGCGAAAATTGTGCAATCGGTGAAAATATTGTTAATATGCTGATTTTAATGGATTTTCCGTCCTGTTTCGGGACAGTTGTCTATCTTGCCCGTCCTGTAACGCTCTGATAAACCCCACTGAAATACCGGCGATTAGACACGTTGTCGGGAAAACGGTCTTGTCGTCGCGTTCTGGTCACCTAAGACCAGAACAGACAAATTCGGAAGGGTGGACGTGTCCGAACCAGCTTCGATTTCCTATGGCATCGCCGAGCGCTATGCCACGGCTATCTTCGACTTGTGCCAAGAGGCCGGTACAATTCCCGATCTTGAGAAAAACACAGAGGATCTGGACGCCGCGCTGCAGGTGAGCCCAGATTTTTCCGATATGATTTCAAGCCCGATCATCAGCCGCGCGGATCATGAATCCGCGATAACGGCCATCGCTAAGAAACTGAGCCTGACGGCACCTTTGGCCAATGGTCTGGCGCTCATGGCCCAGAAACGCAGGCTCTTTGTGTTGCCGCAATTGGTGCGCCAATTGGCTGAGCGGATCGCGGATCACAAAGGTGAAGTGACCGCCGACGTGACCAGCGCCACGGCTCTATCGGCGGATCAAACGAAAAAACTGTCAGACACGCTCAAGACTCAAATCGGCAAGACGGTAAAGATCAACGCCACGATAGACGAGTCGCTGATCGGCGGTCTCGTCGTGAAAGTGGGCTCGAAAATGATCGATACGTCGATCCGAGCGCGTCTCAACTCCCTTCAGAACGCATTGAAAGAGGTCGGATAAATGGCGATCCAAGCGGCGGAAATTTCCGCTATCCTGAAAGACCAGATTAAGAATTTTGGCCAAGAGGTCGAAGTGGCAGAAGTGGGCCGCGTGTTGTCTGTCGGGGACGGGATCGCGCGGGTCCACGGCCTGGACTCGGTACAGGCTGGCGAGCTTGTCGAGTTTCCGGGCAACATTATGGGCATGGCGCTGAACCTTGAAACCGACAATGTCGGCGCGGTGATTTTCGGGTCTGACCGCGACATCAAAGAAGGCGACACCGTCAAACGCACCAAGTCGATCGTGGACGTGCCAATCGGTGACGGTCTGCTCGGTCGCGTTGTGGACGCTCTTGGAAATCCGCTGGATGGCAAAGGACCGATCAACACCGACACACGGGGTGTTGCCGACGTGAAGGCGCCGGGCATTATCCCGCGCAAATCTGTGCACGAGCCAATGGCGACCGGTCTGAAGTCGGTGGACGCAATGATCCCGATCGGGCGGGGTCAGCGAGAGCTGATTATTGGCGATCGCCAGACCGGAAAGACGGCGATCGCGCTCGATGCGATCCTCAACCAGAAAGTCTATAACGAGGCAGCGGGCGACGATGAGAGCAAGAAGCTCTACTGCGTCTACGTGGCCGTGGGTCAGAAGCGCTCTACCGTGGCGCAGCTTGTCAAAAAGCTCGAGGAAAACGGCGCAATGGACTATTCCATTGTCGTCGCCGCGACCGCATCAGATCCGGCACCGATGCAGTTTCTGGCGCCTTATTCAGCGACGGCCATGGCGGAACATTTCCGTGACAATGGCCGCCACGCCTTAATTATCTACGATGACTTGTCCAAGCAGGCGGTGGCCTATCGCCAGATGTCCCTGCTGCTGCGCCGTCCGCCCGGTCGTGAAGCTTATCCGGGCGACGTTTTTTATCTTCACTCCCGCCTGCTGGAACGTTCCGCCAAGCTCAACGAAGACAATGGCGCAGGCTCACTGACTGCGCTACCGATCATTGAAACCCAGGGTGGCGACGTGTCGGCCTTTATCCCGACAAACGTGATCTCTATCACCGACGGCCAGATCTTCCTTGAAACCGAACTCTTCTATCAAGGGATCCGTCCTGCGGTGAATACCGGTCTGTCGGTGAGTCGTGTTGGCTCTTCGGCGCAGACCAACGCGATGAAGTCTGTGGCGGGCCCGGTGAAGCTGAGCCTCGCGCAGTACCGCGAAATGGCGGCCTTCGCGCAGTTTGGCTCGGACCTCGACGCGGCGACGCAAGCGCTGCTGAATCGAGGCGCGCGTCTGACTGAGCTGATGAAGCAGCCGCAATATTCGCCGCTCACCAATGCAGAGATCGTGTGCATGATCTATGCGGGTGTGAACGGTTATCTCGATAAAGTGGATGTGGCGCAGGTTGGTCGTTTTGAGGCCGGAATGCTGAACCATCTGCGGAGCAAGCATCAGGATTTGCTCGATTTTATAACTAGCGAAGATCCAAAGATCAAAGGCGAGGCCGAAGATAAGATCAAGGCCGCACTGGACGAATTCGCCACCGATTTCGCGTAACGCGACCCGGAACGAAGGAGGACGGCGATGCCAAGTCTCAAGGATCTCAAGAACAGGATCGAGTCGGTTAAATCGACCCGTAAGATCACCAAGGCCATGCAGATGGTGGCGGCGGCGAAGTTGCGACGCGCCCAAGAATCAGCGGAAGCGGCGCGGCCCTATGCCGAGCGTTTCGGCGCTGTTATGGCCAAGCTCGCGGCGTCACAATCAGGCAGCGACAGCGCACCTCGCCTCTTATCCGGCACTGGTAAGGACGACGTTTATCTGCTCGTCGTTATGACAGCAGAACGCGGCTTGTGTGGCGGTTTCAATTCCAACATCGCCAAGCTCGCACGCGGTGAAGCTGCGGCGCTGAGTTCAGCTGGAAAGACGGTGAAGATCGTTACCGTGGGCAAGAAGGGCCGCGATGCACTAAAACGCGATCTGGGTGATTTCTTTATTGATCACGTCGACCTGTCCGGTGTGAAAAATGTGGGCTATGCGGATGCGCAGACCGTCGCGCAAAACGTTTTGGACCGGTTTGACGCTGACGAATTTGACGTGGCGAAAATCTTCTATTCCAAGTTCCAGAATGTCGTGAGCCAGATCCCAACGATCCAACAAATCATTCCTGCCGATTTTGCGTCCGGCGAGGAGGTCGAAGAGGCGGGGGCCTCATCGCTTTATGACTTTGAGCCGGATGAGGAAGCGATCCTGCGTGATCTACTGCCCCGATCTGTGGCGACGGCGATTTTCTCGGGCTTGCTGGAAAATGGCGCCTCAGAACAGGGCGCGCGGATGTCCGCGATGGATAACGCGACGCGCAATGCAGGTGAGATGATCGACAAGCTGACCATCGAATTCAACCGGTCGCGGCAAGCCGTGATCACGAACGAACTTATCGAAATCATTTCGGGCGCCGAGGCGCTCTAGACGAAAACCGGAGAGATCAATGGCACAATCAAAAGGCAAAATCACTCAGGTGATCGGCGCGGTTGTAGACGTGAAGTTCGATGACCACCTGCCGGAAATTCTGAATGCGCTTGAAACCGATAACAACGGAAAGCGCCTGGTTCTGGAAGTGGCCCAGCACTTGGGTGAAAGCACCGTTCGGACGATCGCGATGGACAGCTCTGAAGGCCTCGTGCGCGGTCAGGAAGTGACCGACATGGATGGCCCGATCACGGTTCCCGTGGGCAATGCCACGCTGGGCCGGATCCTGAACGTGGTGGGCGAGCCTGTGGACGAAGGCGGACCGGTTGATTCCAAAGAAACGCGCGCCATTCACCAGCCTGCTCCCGAATTTCAGGAACAGTCGACTGAGTCCGAAGTTCTGGTGACCGGGATCAAGGTTGTGGATCTGCTGGCCCCTTACGCCAAGGGCGGCAAGATTGGCCTCTTTGGTGGTGCTGGTGTGGGCAAGACGGTTCTGATCATGGAACTGATCAACAATATCGCGAAAGTGCACTCCGGCTTCTCGGTTTTCGCTGGTGTTGGCGAGCGGACGCGTGAAGGCAACGATCTGTACCATGAGATGATCGAATCCGAGGTGATCAAGCCCGATAACCTAGAAGAAAGCCAGGTTGCGCTTGTTTATGGCCAGATGAACGAGCCTCCGGGTGCACGTATGCGTGTCGCCCTGACCGGCCTGACGCTGGCCGAACAATTCCGGGACCAGTCCGGGACCGACGTTCTGTTTTTCGTTGATAACATTTTCCGCTTCACACAGGCTGGATCAGAGTGTTCCGCTCTGCTGGGTCGTATTCCTTCGGCGGTGGGTTATCAGCCGACGCTGGCCACCGACATGGGCGCGATGCAGGAACGGATCACATCGACCAAACAGGGTTCAATCACGTCGGTGCAGGCCGTCTACGTGCCTGCGGACGACTTGACCGACCCGGCACCTGCGACATCGTTTGCGCACCTTGACGCGACGACCGTTCTCAGCCGTGCGATTTCCGAATTGGGCATTTACCCAGCGGTGGACCCGCTCGACTCGACGTCACGTTTGATGGACCCGGCGATTGTGGGCGAAGAGCACTATCAGGTTGCCCGCGACGTCCAGGGTATTTTGCAGCGCTACAAATCGCTTCAGGATATCATCGCGATCCTTGGGATGGACGAACTTTCCGAAGAGGACAAGCTGACCGTGGCGCGGGCGCGCAAAATCCAGCGCTTCCTCAGCCAACCTTTTGACGTCGCGCAGGTTTTCACCGGCTCGCCTGGCGTTCAGGTCCCGCTTGAGGATACGATTTCCTCTTTCAAAGCTGTGGTTGCAGGCGAATACGATCACTTGCCCGAGGCGGCC
>JBCCNY010000108.1:0-8925 GCA_039025595.1 Pseudomonadota bacterium
AGGCCCAGATCGTCATCAACTACTGGCTAAAACAGTACAACCACACCCGCCCGCATCAGGCACTCAACATGCGGACACCAGTCCCAGAAACTGTCTTAGAGAAGATGCCGTTTAGTGGCCCAGAGACAGGGGGCTAGACACTTCAAACGCCGTTCCAAGCGCTGCAGCGGTCAGCGGTCCGGCATCCACTTCAAAGGGCTGAACCGAAGTGTCGACATCAAAGAAGCCGCCACCATGCAAAACACCTACACGGCGAACGGCCCCGTCTGTTTTGTCGATTATGGCAGAACTAGCATCGAGATGTGCAACATCACCTGACGAAAGGCGTATTTCCGCAGTGGAGCTTTTGGTGCGCCAATCCGCGAGCATAGCCACACGTAACGGCTCATACCCGAAATAAAATGCAGAGGCCGCAAGAAGCATGAAGGCCGCGATAACACTTGTGTTCGGCGGTGATCTTCGGGCACCGATCTTCACTGTGCGGACTGTTTTTGCGAATGCTTCACGCTCGGCCTCGCCCCGCGCCAGGAAGACATCCCTATCCTTTAAAGCCTGCGCATTCACAGGATCCTCGTTAAGACGGATCACCAGTTTCGCAGCTTCTCTTATCAGAGCTTCTTGATCTGGTCGCGACGTGTTCATGCTTCAGCATCATCTTTAGCTAGTACAATTGTAAAGACGAATGAGAAGACCAAGTGTCTTGAAATTATTTGTCCATCAGTCGGATTGTTACATGAACAATCGCTTCTTCAACGAGCGCATGGGCGCGTGACCTAGATTGATTAAATCTCCGACCGATCTCTGCACAGCTCAAGCCTTCCATACAGTGCATCCGATAGGCCTGCACGGTGCGTTGGGGTAACTCTCGCAGGGCTTTGACGGCAACCAGAAATTCTTGACGCGCGATGCAGACGCGCTCGCTGTCCGGCGTTTCGGCGCTCTGCCATTCTGCATAAGCTAGGAGTTCGCGTTCGCGTTTGCGCCGTCTAAAGGTGTCTTTAGCAAGATTGGCAACGATCCGGCGAAAAACACTTTTTGCTTTGCTTACGGGATAATCGTGCTGATGCCAGCGCAATCAGCTTTCTTGGACCAACTCTTCGGCCACCGCATGATCTCTGACAATGCTACAGGCTATGGAAACCAAGTTCTCACGCTCTTTCAGAAATTGTGATGTGACTTTATCCATCGTGGAGACGCCGCCAAGTGTGCTGTGACTGTAGGTGCTGAATGGCTACGAGTTCGGTGGCTAAATCAGTGAGTGTACGTAAAGCCGACAAGCTTGATTACAAACCTTTCCACCTGCTCTGATGAACTTTTTTTGTTTTTTGTCTATTTTGTGCACACTGTACCGGCCCAAGCATCACATGAAATCCGATTCATTTGCTTTGCAAATACCAATTCAGAGTGGAGGCAAAAATCATTGCAAATTTAGCTGGGTGCCCGCAGCAAAACCGCGCCGGGACTTTCGTTTTTTGTTTGACGCTCTTCTCACAGGATTGGTCACAGATTTTCTTTGCACAGCCAAGTCACTTATCCGTTTTCCTCAACGGATCATCAAATTGCCACTTCAGCAAAAGGAACCGCACCCCACAAAGAAGCGCACCTCACATGCAAGCTTGCTCTGCTAAGGCAGTTGCAACTTGTTTGAAATGCTATTTTGTTCGCAAAAAGGTTGACCACTTGCCTTCATTTTTCGCGTCCGCAGCGAATGCCTCCTATGACGAGCCGCATTGCAGAAACCTGATCTCTGGCCAAACGGCCTGTGTGGATGGCTCCTGCATTGCAAGAGATTTCTGTGTTTGCGACGGTCGGTCAGTAAAGTCGTGTGTCCGGCCTGTTTGTGCGGTGGTGTTTCGCTGGCCATGATGAGTTCCGCGAGCAAGGTTCCTATCGGCTAAACGACCTCAAGGGCCGCGACATTCGTCGGAGTGTCCTTACTCTTGGTTGACTTCGTTTCGCATCATCACATCAGTCGTCTTGCATCTCTCGGCAGGATCAAGCGATCGGCTGCCGGTATTCCTCTTGCTTCGTTAGTAGCGCCCAGATGATCCGGGCGGATTTGTTGGCCATTGCAACAGTCGCTAGCCGGAAGGGCTTTTCGTCTAGTAGCTTCGCCGTCCAGGTGTCGGCTTTCTCCGGGTTGTTCTTGGCCATGAGCGCGCGCGAGGTCATTCCAATGATCAGCAGTTTTCGGATGTAATGGTCACCCTTCTTTGTGATCTTACCCAGTTTCTCCTTGCCGCCGCTCGACTTGTTGAGCGGCTTGATGCCCAGCCAGGCCGCCAGATCGCGTCCGGTCTCGAACTGTTTTGCATCGCCAATCGTAGCAACGATGGCCGACGCGGTGATCGGTCCGACCCCCGGCATGCGCATCAGGCGCTGGGCATCGGCATCTAGCCATGCGTGTTGTTCGATCAGCTTCGTCAGCCCAGCGATCCGCGTGTTGAGGCCATTCAGCTGATTGCACATCACGCCGAGAATGCCGTCCGCGATCTCGGGCATGTCCAATTGCCCTTCGGTGCCGTGCTCTCTGGCGAACTTGGACACAGCCTCGATGCCCGTCGGCAGGATGTGACCAAACTCGCGAAGGATGCTGCAGATCATGTTCACGACTTGGGTCCGCTGCCTAACGACCAGATCGCGAGCTCGATGGATGGCAAGCACGGCTTGCTGATCTTCGGATTTGATCTCGACAAAGCGCATGGTCGGCCGCCGAACTGCTTCACAAATCGCTTCGGCATCCGCCGCGTCCGTCTTGCCGCGCTTCACGTAGGGTTTGACATAGGCTGCTGGCATCAGCCGAACCTCATGGCCGAGCTTTCTTAGCTCGCGCGCCCAATGATGGGACGAGCCGCAAGCCTCCATCCCAACCACGCAACGCGGCAGTGTCTCGAAGAAGGCGATCAGCTTCGCGCGTTTGATCTTCTCGTTGATGATCTTGCGCCCCTTTGCAGAAACGCAGTGCACCTGGAAAACGTCCTTGGCCAAATCCAAGCCTACCGTCTTTACTGTCATTGGGTGGCTCCTTTCCTAGCAGTCGATAACAACTGCACTTTGGCACGTTCGATGCCGGTGGAGCAGGAGCCATCCACCTCATCCGGTAAGGGCCGGTTTCTGCCGTAGGCCTCTCTTTTGCTCATCGTCAGCCTAGTCCCCAATTCCGACATTCCAATGGCATTTGCGGATCGCACATGCAGCGATTTTCGGAGCTTGCACGCCGTCTGCGTTAGAGGGGCGTCGTCGCAAATCACTGAAGTCCTGACAATACCGGCGCACTACCGTTTCGAGACGCGAAGCGTTTCAAGGAATAATCGGAGTCAGAGATATTCGAGCCCAACCAGCAACGGGACTTCTATCCGGCGTCCGAGCGATGTACACAATCTCGGTTCCAAGTCTGCTTGTCCAACATTAGAATGCCGTTATTCTATTCTAAAGACGTATAGAAATCAGTGCACAAAATATACTGTTGAAACAGGCCTTGCCTTGGTCAGGGCGTCATTTTGCAAACCCTAGTGGCAAATCGTCGAGATCTGCGGAAAGACGCCCAGTCAGTCCTTGATAATCGCGGTGTTCAGCTTCGCGCCGTGTTTCCGTGATGATGGTGCGTGCAAATTCCAGCTGCTGGCGCTTCGCCAATGCCAGTCCATAAACCCGGAGCGAAGACAGCTTGAGAAGACGTAGACCATGGCGGTTCGCAATCGCGGCGGAGCGCGCCGCCGTCTGACCGGCCAGAATACGTTCGCCTTGTGCAAGCATAATTTCGGCATGGATCCGCAAGGCTTCACATTCGAGGCGTGGCACGCCCATACTTTGCGCAAACTGAACGGCCTTTAAAACGGAATGAACAAGCTCGGTGCTGCCCGTTTCGCCATTGGCTAGGAGAATACGGGATTTTGCCAAACGCGCGTAGTGAAGCACATCGCGTTGTTCGGCTTGTCTTGCCGTCGAAATGGACTTGTTGACCTTTTCTAAAGCCGAATCCAGATCGCCTTTGCGTCTGAGAAGATCAGACCAATGCCGGTTTACAATCGCCTCCAAGCGTAACATACCTCGCGTATTGGCGAGTGCGATTGTCTCTTCATAGACGCCTTCGACCCGATCGAAACTACCGCCGATATGATCAATCAGAGCCAAATAGCCACGGGCGATCCAACTGACCTGGCTTCCAGAGTGGCTTGAGGAGTCTTTTGGAAGAATGAGACCTGAGAGCATGCGCCGCGCTGTTTCGAGGTTTCCTCGCTCCAAACGGGCCAGAGCCAAGTTCAACTGAACGCGTCTAACGGCTGCATTGAGCGCTGGGTCATTTTTGCGCTCACCGTGGTGATGCATGATTTCCAGAGCATTTCGGAAGAGAGGAATGGCATCATAGATTTTGCCCTGCACTAGCTTGAGAAGGCCGCGTTCATTGTAAATCCACCCCAACTCGTCGCGATAAAATGGTCGAGGTATCGGCAAGTTTTTCTGAAACGCTTTTCTGTGAGGCATATTCGTGCCCCATACTTCTTTTTGGATATCTGCGCCTAGTTCGCCTCTGTAGAGCTGTTTGAGCGTATCTTGCCAGGTTTCCAGGCCAATGGCTGTGTTACACAAGCCGCGCAACCATCCTCCAAATCGCTCGTAAGGCTGATCTGGCTCGCCTGATTGATCTATGCTTGGAAGTCGAGAAATGGTGCCCAAAGAAAACCCACTTCGCAAGAGCCCATAAAGCGCGCGAGTGCGTTGCGAAACTTGATGGTAGATCTCGAGACTGTTATCGACGCCGCCAGTCTCATCCGTCAACCGCCGTTTCAATCCGTCTTGCGCATACGTTCTTTGGGTTTTTGGAAGAAACGCGTAGCTTTCGCCACTGGACTCGTCGAGAGCGTGCTTTCTAAGTTGATATAGACACCAAAGCGCCAAACGCGAGTAGTTGATTTGCCGATCCATTAACTCGCGGATCATCTTGTAATGGGCTGCAAGTGGTGACGGTAGATCCTTGGGTTGATCCGGAAAAATGGAAACTTGGAAATAGTTCCGCTCACCTTGATCTGGAATATGGAGATCCATTTTGAAGCCCACGTAGTCCCGCAACTGATGTTGCAAGGTGAACCTGTCGCGAACCGCATCAGTAGGTTTTGGTTTTAGCACGTCTCCAGGCTTCAGGGGCTTCGGCCGGACTCTAATAAGCAAGTTGTGCTGCTCAAAATGCAGTAAAACCTTACACAGCAGATCGAGGCGCAGCGGCTTATAGTGCTGGGAATCTGGTTTGATTACACCGGGGGCAACAAGCTTTAGCAAGAGACGTCGAATTTCCGGGCTTTCATCAAGAACACTTGGTTCTACTGGCAACGGGAAGAGCGAAAGGTGGACAAACAAAAGATCGCCAAGTTCAGCAAGATGCTGCGGCTGGTCAAGAACGCCCAAGCCAAACGCGCCCTTCTTTGCGGACAGGCGAAAAAAATGACTGTGCTCAGAAAAAATGAATTCGATGAGATCATTTTGACCGCCGCGCGATGCGATGGCCTCCAGCTCTTGCAGAAAACGTTTCGCTGGATTGGAACCTGCTCCTAAGCCCGCGATGTCCCGCGAAACTTGATGAACGCGGTAAGCACCGAAACACCATGTCGAGAGCGCCACACTGTCTTCCAGTAATCGAATAAGAACAGGGTGCTCCTTTTCGCCATTCTGTAGTTGAGCGCTAAATTCTCTCCATTCATCATACGGTTCCAGCCAATAATGTTCCGCGAGAGTGAGCCCAGGAAGCAGAGGCCACACCTTCATAAAATGCTGTGGATCGGCTTCTCGGTAGTTAAGGTAGCTGGAATACCGAACTTTACTGGGACTGCTTTTCTGGCGTAAGCTATCGTTAAGGTCATCGCGTTCAATTTCATCCGACAAATACCGTGTGGGTGTTTTCGGATCACCGGAGATCAACAGCAAATCCATTGGCACGCGACAGTCTGACTCGCTTGGATACTTCGGCCCGCATCCGGTCAAGAGCCGGAAGAATGCGCGAAACATTGGGTTATGTGCTGTACCATTGGCATCGCAGAGTTTGTCGATGCCCGACATCACAATGAGAACGCGCCGGTTCACATTTCCAAGAAGGTCAACGGCATCCGTGAAAGCTTCAATCGCAACGCGTAAACTCTCCAATCGGTGATTTCGCCCTGGCCCACTACGGTTTCGATCTAGAGCAAAGTAAGATCTGATGCGCGAAACGATCGCACCTTTTTCTTCCACTAGATGATCGATGAACTCGGAGTGTGTGCGAGGTTCGGTCTTCAACTTTTTGATCTTGCTCATAAAGCCCTTATCAGCCTCCGCGAGATCCAGCGTTGCGTTTCTGAAGAATTTTTCGAGAGCTTCTATTACGGACGCAAACTCCATCGAAAAACTGAGATGTAGAACGAAAGATGCATGATAGCGGCTGGGTTCGCCAAAAAGCTGGTCCAAATTGAAGGCTAGCCCGTTCGATGTCTCTTGACGCAAAATATCTAAGAGCGCGCCTTTGCCATTACCTCGAGCCATCGCCACGCGCACAACACGACGCGGCGGCACCTCTATCAGGTCGCGTGGGCCGTCGAGCAGCAGATCCCAGTTACTGTCATAGCCTCGATCATCGCGAGACACACGATTGTAACAGGTGGGAACCTTGTAGCCCTTTGCTCCATCGCTACGGATCTGGGTCTGGATGTCTTTTGCGACACGCTTGGCTTCTCTCTGCAGCTCGCGCAAAGCGCAGATATCTTGCCACGGATCATCCCGACCAGCGCTGTCCAGTCTTGAGTAATACGGACGGTGGCGCGCCATGAGCGGATGGTGTTTTTTTTTGCCTTTCTTCGCGTAGGTCCTGGCATAGGACGCATCGCGGCTTTTGGGGATCACACTGAGATCACGCCACCAGTCTCTTTGGTTTTTTTGAAGACCCAAAAGATGTTGGTGGAGGGCGCGTGAGCGTGCCTCATTGGCAAACCATTTTGATATCTCCAAGCGGAGCTTTAACGCCCGCTTGGATTTGTCCGCAGGATCGTCCAGCAACACATTGATGAGAAGTCCATACTCTGATTTTGTAAAAAGCTGTGGCGCGGATTCAAGATAGTCCTCACGTGATTTATCTTGAAATACGCCCAGTCGGTCTACCAGAGCGTCGCGCGCCGCGCGGACATGGTCTGCGTCGAGTTTAATATTGCCTGCCGCTTTCTCGATGAATTGAGTGGCCAGAAGAATGGCGCGCAGGACTTCTGAGCCGAAGAAAATACAATAGACACCATATTGGGAGTATAGGCTGCGCGCTTTTGCCTCGTCTGCGTGCAAATCGGACTCGATCGAAGATCCAGACCATCGTTTGTCGAGCCAGTTTCGAAAGTCCAACTGCGTCCTCAAAAAAAACGCATTGAGATCTTCGCCACCTGTCAGGTCTAAATCGCGGGGCTTGCGAGCGAGCGCCGCCGTGTCCAACGCTACTTTGTTTTCGAAGAGCGCAAAAATGTGGCGACGCGAGATATCTGGACCGTCGTCTTCGCTGACAAATTGCCGTAATGGCCTCAGCATTTCCGGCTCGTCCAGTCCCACCCCGACGAACAGGACATCATTCCCGCCAAAAAGTGTGGTCAATGCTTCATCAAACGTATTCTGAAGTTCACCAGTTCGGTGATAGGTGCGCTGATAATCGGGTTCCGTCAAAATCATATCTTCTGGTTTGTCGAAACGACCGTGTAAATGCACGACCTGCGCTTGGAACTGACCTGGGTGCAGGGCAAAGCTCACCAGTTGACCAACATTATCAGGATTCATACTGATGCTAACGACAGACCGGCGCGCTGCATCACGGTACTCTACCCGCCGAGGCAAATCGTAAATCGGAGATGCCTGCCATTTTTCTTCTCTATTTTCATCGGCTTCATGAGATTCAACAGGTTGGCAGAGGATCTCAAAGTCACTTTGAGCAGCACCATGCCCAGACACGCGGAACTGCTTTTGGAAGGCTCGCTCAATCTCAACATCGTAGTTCAAAGTAAGGAACCTACGAATACCTAAAACCGATATCATCGGCGACAGAGGATCAGCGTTTGACCTCATTTTTGAGATTTCCGCTTCCTGATCGACTTTGACGCCGTCAATCAGGTTTCGAAGCCTTTTAAAACCGACAGGGTCGTCGCTCGCTAAATTTATAGGTAAGAGACTTGTGTGCGGATCTGGTCCATACCATTCTTTCGCAATTGCAAACTTGATCTTATTGAGCGTCCCCAATCGTTCCGCTAGCTTTTCCGCCAGCAGCATGGTTTGCTTTTTTTCTTCGACCGTCGTCGACTTCTTTTTGGTCAGAACTGACAGGCTTTCTGCGAGAACCTGCGTTGCAGACGGTAGTTTTGTGCCTTTCGCTTTTGCCGCCTTTTTTGCGAGTTCGAAATGGTCGAGCGCGACTTTCGCTATTTTCTCGACTAGCTCCGACCAACTTGGCCCTCCATAGGCACGGGAAACGCCCGAGCCTACAAATGCGATGACACGACCAATGTTCAGGGAGCGGTATAGGGCTACTCGGCCTCTGTTTTCTAGATATTCGCGGGTAAACTCAGAAGGGCGGTACGGATTTCTGTAGGTCCACATTCACTTCTCATTTACCGGTTACAGCGATCTCAAACTGCGAGTCCTAGCAAGGCTTGCATGAACGAAGGCGCTCAGCAATAATTTTGTGTCACGTTACTAGAGGTTATGCGCTTCCGCTAATTCGGTTTGTTTTACTTTTTGCCAAGCCTTCATTTTCAGTCGTGGACCTTTGGCGGCATCAGCTATTTCTATGCAGAGCAAATATCGAAAACTCGATTGCCGATACGAAGAAAGCAGACCTTCTGCCGGCAGGTGGCCAAGTTCGCTTCGTTCGGGGCGTTAAGTCCGGGTGACGCCTGATCTTGCGATAGTGTCGAATTGCAAGTTCGACGAGCC
>JBCCNY010000109.1:0-8906 GCA_039025595.1 Pseudomonadota bacterium
CTCGTCCAGCACGGCGGGGATTGCGTAGACACCACCGCCACCGGCCCAAGGTGGCGGTGCGCTGGTTTCCAGCATTGCGATATCGGGCTCGGGACCGGGATCGGCCATCAGAACAGCACAAGGATCCGGGTGTCTCGCCAGCAGACGCGCGATCGCATCCGGATCTTCGACCGTGGCGGAGAGGCCAACCCGTCGCAGATCCGGGCAGAGCGCCTGCAGACGCGACAGCGCAAGCATCATCTGATCGCCACGCTTAGATTCCGCGAGGGCGTGAATTTCGTCCACGATTACCCGTTTTAAGCCCGCAAAGATACGCGGCGCATCCTCGTAAGACACCAGTAAGGCAAGGCTTTCTGGCGTAGTTAGCAGAATGTGCGGTGGATCGGCGCGCTGGCGTTGCTTGCGCGAGTAGGGCGTATCGCCGGTCCGATCCTCGATCCGGATGGGTAGATCCATCTCGGTCACCGGGGTCGTCAGGTTGCGTCGAATGTCGGCGGCCAGCGCCTTCAGAGGCGAGATGTAGAGCGTGTGCAATCCTTGATGCGACTCTGTTGCCAACTCGACCAGAGAAGGCAGAAACCCGGCCAGCGTCTTGCCCCCGCCGGTGGGTGCGATGAGCAGGAGCGCCGGGTCCGTCGCCCGTTCCAGCATGTCCTTCTGATGCGGGTGGATGGTCCAACCCCGGGCGTTGAACCAGTCTTGGAATGTTTGAGGTAGCTCGTGCATGAGAGGCAGAATAGTTCACTGAAAGACATGCACCAGACCTTAACCCGAGGCGGGATCGATGCTGTCTGTTAACATCTGATTTTGTTTGAGAATTCAGTCATCTATGACATCGATAACAGGGCTTTAAATCGCGAGATACATCGTCTGCGCGTTGTGTTCGGGTAACAACGTTCTAGGTCCATCATTACTTGGAACAAGAGGGATGAAAAATGTCGAAAATGGAATTCAAACTGGTGCCAGATCCGGCAGGGATGGAAGCCTCCGACATGGTTGCGGCAGAACAATTTACAACTGAAGATCATACTGAACTCAACGCGTTGAAATTCGCCACGTCCGACGAGAAAGTGCTGTGCGGCGTTTGGGAATGCGCGCCGACCCGCGAAGAGATCGACGCTTATCCAGTTCACGAAATGATGACGCTGATTTCGGGTAAGCTGACGTTGACGCATCCCGATGGCCGCCAAGAGCATCTGGGGGCGGGCGATACGTTCTTTATCCCCAAAGGCGCGCCGGTGATTTGGGAGATTACCGAGACGCTGCGAAAGTACTACATGATTGTGGAGTAGCGCGCGGCTTGCGAGACGCGGCATAGGTCGCGTCCCGTGCTTGCAGAGGCAATTCTTTGAGAGAGGCTTAGGCGTCGCAGCCACATCCCGCATGTCCGCATCCGGCGCCATCCGGATGACCCTCGGCACAGGCCTCGCTGCAGAAGTTCTGGTTATCTTTTTTGACCGCGTCATTGATATCGACAATACACAAGCATGTGTCGCAGGCGCATTTTTGATGTGTGACTTCGGGCATGGTCGTGTCTCCGCTTAGCTGTCTTCTGTTTCAGGGTGATCGTGGGAAAAGAGATGATCGATCATGATCTTGAGAACGCTTGGAACGCAATCATCCGCCATGGCGTAGAACATCTGCTTGCCGCGTCGCTGAGATTTCAGAATTCGAGCGGAGCGCAGCAATCTGAGGTGATGGCTGGTGAGGGAAGCTGAGATGCCAAGCTGATCGGCAATATCGCCTGCGGATTTTTCCTGATCCATGCAGGCGATGACAATCGAAAGCCGCGTCGGATCCGCGAGCAGGCCAAACGTATGGGCCAGCTCTGTCGTTTGATCGATATGCAGCTCGATTGTCATGTGCAACACTTAAACGATTGTTCAAGTGTTTTCAATACCGAACCGAGACAGCGGAAACGAAAAGGCCGGACCGGATGGTCCAAGCCTTCGCTAAGTCACTTCACGATCATTTCGTCTTTGACGAACATGTTTGCCCAGGCGCGGTCGATGAGATCGGGTGACATCTGATACGGGATGCCCTCGAATTCGCAGATCGCGATCATCTGGTCGATCAAAAAAATCGGCTGATAGTTGGCGTAGATGTTGTCGATCGTTGGATACTTCACCTTGAGCAGGTGCAGCAGGGTTTCCTCATCCAGCGGCACGCCGCGTTTTTTGGCCACCATCGCAAAGATCTTCAAGAAGTCCTGCTGGTTTGGCCCGTCGATCTTGATCTTGAAGAAAATCCGGCGCAGAGCCGCTTTGTCGAAGATCTCGTTGGGGTGAAAGTTGGTGGAAAAGATTACCAACGTGTCGAAAGGAACCTCGAATTTTTCACCCGATTGGAGTGCGAGGATATCCTTGCTTTCCTCGAGCGGAACGATCCAGCGGTTGACCAGGGCCTGCGGCGGTTCCGCCTGACGACCAAGGTCGTCCACGATAAAGATGCCACCGGTCGATTTCAGCTGAAGCGGCGCCTGATAGGTCCGCGCGGTCGGGTTGTAGACCAGATCGAGCATGTTGAGGCTAAGCTCACCACCGGTGATAACGGTAGGGCGTTCGCATTTGACATAGCGCGTGTCAAAGGACCGTTTGCGGCGAAGCGAATTGGGATCGTCGACCTCAACCTCGGCTGCGGAATGCACGATCGGGTCGTAGACTGTGATAACCTGACCGGAATATTCAATGGCGCGGGGGACATAGATCTTGTCTCCCATGGCGTCGCGTATCCCGTTCGAAATCGAGGATTTACCGTTGCCTGGCGGGCCATACATCAGGATCGAGCGACCGGCAGATACGGCGGGCCCGAGATGGCCCAGCAATTCGGGTGGCAGCACCAGATGGCCCATCGCACCGGTCAACTGGTCGCGAGTCACCTGGATGTTGCGGATCGATTGACGTTTGACTTGTTCGCGATAAACGTCCAGCGGTACTGGCATCGCACCGAAATACTCGGATTGCGACAGCGCATCGAGTGCGCGGGACTTGCCGGCATCTGTCAATTGGTATCCCATTTCCGAGCCGGAATTCGCGTTCAGTGTGCCTGTCGCTTCCAGTAGCTTTTGCTCGCGAGCCATATCGACCAGCTCTTGGGTCACAGCGCGCGGCAGACAGATGGCCAGCGCGATTTCACTCACCATATCGACGTTTTTGCGGAACATCGTCTTGAGCAGGATATCCCGCATCATCACCACGGGTAGACGCATTTCTTCGATTCCGACGGGTGGTGGTGGCGGCTGCACACCTGTCTGGACCTGCATATTCATCTGGATTTGCCCCTATCCTGCTAAACCGGGTCGCCACATCTCGCAGCATTCAGACATTTAACGAAAAAAGGTGCGGAAAATGTGTTCGGGTCGGGGCAGTGAGGGGGCGATTATGCCCCGAGGACAACACCTGCCGCCAAGTAGATAATTAAGGTTGCCCCGAGAGCGAAGCCCATCGGAAATTTCTTCCCGCGCTCCCAGCTTTCCCAATGCGGTGCCATGGCGCGCAGGGGGGTGTATTTTACGAACCGGTGGGTCACAAAGGCAGCTAGTAGATTTGCGGAGAAAACAAAGGCTAGAAACATCGCATCGCCGGGGGCAACGAAGGGTGCTGCGGCGGCAATGAACTTTGCATCGCCTGCGCCCATCAGGCCTGCCGCATTAATGACGATGCCTACGAGCAGCATGATCCCTAAGGCAGCCAATCGCATCGGGTAATCGGGCCAAAGCGGTACTGCGAACAGCCCCACAATGACGAAAACGCTGGCCAGAGCGAGCACAGCGTTATTGGGGATCTTCATGGAATTCAGATCGCTCCACATCACCCAAAGGCAGATGGGCAACGCGAAAGGCAACAAAAGTGCGGCGGAAAAGGAGGTAACCGTTAAGTCAATATACATATCGCGCTGGCCTAAATCATCAGTTCGCATTGCCCTCCAGAGCGCTCAGACTGCGCGCGGCGGCTTCGAAATATTGTGGATGAGTGTCTATGGCATCCCTTAATAGACCCTTACCAATGGCTGTATCGCCTTGCTTGATCGCTGACAGGCCGAGTGTGTAAAGCAACTGAGCGCGCTCCATCTGGGATGTTTTGATCACAGGAAGAGCGTATTTCTTTTGTGCACCACGGGCGAGAACAAGGTTGTTTTTGGCCGTGAAGAGGGTGTCATCCTGACGGATCGCCTCGGAGAAAAGACGCTCGGCGTCGACAAAATCACCGCGCGTAAGTTTGGAGTACCCCCAGTTGTTCATCACGCCAGCGGGAGTCGTTGTCAGACCAAGGGCAATTTCGTAGAAACTATCGGCTTTCGCCCATTCCTCGTTGCTGTCGGCCACCATCGCTTCGAGACGGTAACGGTGGAAGGTTTCGTGGGTGGGCGGGATCGCGTCAAGCACGGCATCTGCCTCATCCCATTCCCCGTTGCGGATGAGCACGTCCGCCAATTCGACCTGATCCGCCTCGGTCGCATCTTCGTGCGAGACGACGCTTTTCCAAGCTGCGATCGCCTCGGTGTTGCGGCGCGCGCGGGCGAGGGACTTGGCCAGACCGCGTCTGACATCGACGCGATCGGGGTTATCTCTCAGTGTGCGTTGGAAATAGGATACGGCCTCGTCCGGGTCAGCCACGTTCAGCATGACATCATTGAGATTGTTGTCGTCCACGACGTTGAGGTCCTTGAGAAACGCCCGATCAACCTCGTTTTCTGTGTCGCTACATGCGGAGATCAAAAGGGCGCTGCACACACAGATCCCCATCAAAGTCCGACTGCCCATTAGAATAGGATGGCGCATTTTTTGCGTCCCTTTCACTGCCACTGCCTCATTCTGATGTCGTACGGATCAGGTAATCTCCAGAGCCGCGCCGCACCAGTTTATAGTCTTGTTGTTGATCGCTACTATACTGATATTCTTCTGATTTTGCGAGAACCAATCGCAAATTGTCACGTATCTTGTCGCTTTGACCATTGTCGAATGCATAGGCTCTGCGAAAGGCCTGCTCTGCCTCTGCAAGCTCGTTCTTTTCGAGCAAAAGCACGCCGAGATTGTTCCAGACCTGGGGGGCATCCTCGCGTTCTTCCAAAGATCGACGCAAAAGCGGCTCGGCTGTATCGAGGCGTCCCAGTTTGAGATTTGCACTGCCCAGACCTGCCAGTATCTCGGCGGTCATGCCCTCATCGAGGGTTGCGCGATAGAATGCGCTCAACGCTAAATCGTATTCGCCAGCGGCCATCATACGGTGGGCCACTAACATCTGATCGACCGTTTCGCCGCGCGTTGCCACGCCGGGGGCAAGTGGATTACCCGCCACATCTTGGGTCTGATCGGCACATGCCGTCAAACTTAAAACAGCCGCTAACGCGAACGCGGGTGCCCGCGCTTTGCCTGTAATACCTGCCATGCCGCCCCTTCTTTTTCTTGCCGGTCTTACGGACCGGCACTCATCGCGAAAAGCTCCAGAATGCCGAGGACCGAAGGACCAACGAGGATGATCAGCAATGGCGGCACTGTAAGCATCATCGTGGCCAAAGTCATCTTTGTCGGCAGCTTGTTGGCTTTTTCTTCGGCGCGCATGACACGTTTGTCACGCATTTCTCCGGCATAGACCCTCAAAGCGTCGGCAATCGATGTACCAAAGGTCTGTGATTGCACCAGAACGGTCACGAAGCTGGAGATATCCTGGACGCCGCATCGCTCGCCCATTTCATTCAGAACTGACGGTTTGTCGCGTCCCGCCTTGATCTGGTGGGCGACGATTTCGAATTCGTCGGCAAGCGCGGGATAGGAAACACGGATTTCCTTGGACACCCGGATAATCGATTGGTCAAGGGACTGTCCCGCCTCAACACAGGTCAGCATCATGTCGAGACTATCGGGAAAGCCGTCTGTGATTTCTTGCTGACGCTGTTGCTGGCGTTTGGTGACCCAGTATTTGGGGATCAGGTAGCCGACAGCACCCGGACCGAGGATGTAGAGCAACATCTGGTTCGTCGTGACCTCATCGTCGCCGGCTTTGAAGACGACAAAAAAGAGCAGGCCCAGGATCAAAAACCCGATGCCGAGTGTGAACTGCGCGAAGTGGAAATACCGAACCGCATCACGGTTGCGATAGCCGGCCTGCATTAGCGTCAGCTTCATCTGGCTGAGCTGCTTTTCGTTTTGAGGCTCAAGGAATGTGGCGTATTTGTCCAGCTTTTCGTTGCGTTGGCCGGTCCGCAGACGCGCTTTATTCTTTTCCTCGGGCGAGTTACCGGCGCGAGACTGCTTCTTGATCTTGTCCAGCGGATCCTGCGAACCCCGGATCAGGACCGGAACTGTCAGCATGACCATCAGAAGCCCGAGAGTACCGACCGCGATCAGCGGGCCGAACGGACCCAGCAGATCGGTCATCAGCTGTGAGATATTTTCAAGAAACGCCATTGCTCAGGGCCTCGTTACGCTAACTCAGTCACACTTTGATGTTTACAAGGGCACGCATTACAAAGAGGTTTGCCACCAGGAACGTACCGACAATCAAACAAGCAGGGATGAAATAGGGATGTTCCATCGCCTCGTCGTAGTAATCAGGCTTCAACAACTGGATGCCGATCAGCGCCAAGATCGGGAAGCCGGACAGGAACTTGCCTGACCATTTCGCTTCAGCGGTGATCGCCTTGACCCTGCGGAACAGGCGGAACCGGGCACGGATCACCTTGGCCAGCCCGTCGAGAATCTCCGCCAAGTTACCACCTGATTGCTGCTGGATGGTTACGGCCACAGCGAGAAAGCGCAAATCCTGCATGTCCAGGCGTTCAGCCATATCTTTGAGCGCCTCGCCCATATCGCGGCCATAGGCAGCTTCATCCGCGATTACGCCGAACTCGGTCGCGAGCGGGTCTGCCACTTCGCTGGAAACAATCCCGATGGCAGAGCTGAAGGGATGGCCCACTCGCAGACTGCGCACCATGAGTTCGATGGCGTCGGGCAGTTGCTCTTCGAGCAGCGCCATGCGCTTGCCAGCTTTCATGTTGATCCATGTTATAATGCCGCCCACGCCCATCGCGATTGAGACGAAGACGCGCACCGGAACCGAGGTCGCAGTTCCCACGGAAAGACCTATGAACGCCAAGAAACTCAAACCTACCATCAGCATGATCAGCTGTTTGGGCGTAAAGGCAATCGCGGCTTTCTGCGCCTTAACCGACAGGATCGAATAGAGCGGAATGTTGCGCGCCTTGAGATGCTGTTCCATCTCCTTGCGCAGTTTTTCCATCACCTCTTCGCGGTTTCCACCCTTGTCGAGCATTTCCAGGCGCCGATTGACGCGGTTATTGAGGCTGATCGACCGACCAAAGACAGTCAGGTAAAGGCCCTCGACAAGGACGAGAACCCCAATGAAAATAAGACCATAGATAATCGGTTCTGCACTGATAGCCATTACTTTTACTCCGCACCAATAGGTTCATAGATCGCCGGCGGCAGGTCATAGCCCCAGAGCCGGAAGCGCTCTGAATAGTTGGAGCGCACACCCGTTCCGGTGAAATGCCCGATGATCTTGTTATCCGGCGTCAGGCCGACCCTTTGAAAGCGAAAGATTTCCTGCATGGAGATCACGTCGCCTTCCATGCCGGTAATCTCCGTGATTGACGTCATCCGGCGCGAGCCATCTTGGAGGCGGCTGGCCTGCACTAGCAGGTTCACAGCCGAGGAGATCTGGCTGCGCACCGCCTTCAGCGGCATCTCGATACCGGCCATGGCGACCATGTTTTCCAGTCGGCTGATTCCGTCACGCGGGTTGTTGGCGTGGATCGTGGTCATGGATCCGTCATGGCCGGTATTCATGGCCTGCAACATGTCGATCACTTCCTCGCCTCGCGTCTCACCCACGATGATCCGGTCAGGACGCATCCGCAGCGCGTTTTTCAGACAGTCGCGCGGGGAGACTTCGCCCTTTCCTTCGACGTTAGGCGGGCGGCTTTCCATCCGGCCGACATGGGTCTGTTGCAACTGGAGTTCGGCCGTATCCTCGATCGTCAGAATCCGTTCGGCATCATCAATGAAGGAAGACAACGCATTCAGCGTGGTCGTTTTACCCGAACCGGTACCGCCGGAGACGATGACGTTAAGGCGGGTGGCAACGGCGGCCTGAAGATAGGCGGCCATTTCTTCCGAGAAGGCGCCGAACTGTACCAGATCGTCGATCCCGAGCTTATCCTTCTTGAATTTACGAATGGAAACGAGGCTGCCATCCACGGCAACCGGTGGCACCATCGCGTTGAAACGCGAGCCATCCTGCAGCCGCGCGTCCACATAGGGGTTGGACTCGTCCACGCGACGTCCGACGGCCGAAACGATCTTGTCGATGATCCGCAGCAGGTGCTTTTCATCCTTAAAGGTGGTGTCGGTGATCATGAGTTTGCCCGCGCGTTCCACGAAGACCTGTTGCGGACCGTTGACCAGAATATCGTTGACGGTGTCGTCTTTTAGAAGCGGTTCGAGCGGGCCTAGCCCGCGCACCTCGTCGTAGAGCTCTTGATTGAGCGTCGTCTTATCTTCACGGTTGAGGATGATGTTGCGTTCTTCGAGAGCTTCGCCCGCTATGGCGCTGATTTCTGCCTTAAGGTCCGCCTCGGTGGCCTGATCGAGCGCGCCTAGGTTGAGATTGTCCAAAAGCGACCGATGAAGCTCGATCTTGATTTCCGCAAGCCTTTCCTTGCGCTTGCGCTCTTTGTCCACGGGTGCGGCTTCAGCCGCCTTTTTCTGGAGGGGTTTGCGCAAAGATGATTTGGGGGTCTGTTCGACGGGCGCTGTTGGCGCCGTGCTTGCTTCGGTGGCTTCACCGGCCTTTACGGGCTTTGCGCCGTCAGTCGTCTTTTTGTAGCGTGAAAACATGGACTATCCCCTAAAAAAACCTGCTGCGTCAAGCGGCCTCGTCGGTAAA
>JBCCNY010000110.1:0-8866 GCA_039025595.1 Pseudomonadota bacterium
GCCGCACTATCTGCGTTTGCCTCATCGTCAAATGCGGCAACACTTTCCTCAATTACTCCGGGTCTGGGCACAAAGCTCTTCACGACCGAAGTTAAGCGCGACCAGAACGTCAATAACAATGCGCAACGTGGCGATGACGTATTTCTTCGCAATGGAGACGTCTTCCAGGGCCCGAGTTTTAACGTGAATTGGGGCGCGTCTGGGACCGAGTACGATTGGTCGCTCGACTACGATGGCGAAAATGCGACCTTCACGTTTGATGGGGTGTCTCGCATGATTGATGTCATGCCGGATGGCAATCTGAATGCGCTACAATTTTTTGTCCAAGCGCGCGACCTGACCCGGTTCGCAACCTCAACAACCTCTGTGTTCGTCGACCTTGTGAATGGCATGGCGACGTCGGAAAGCATCGTAGCGACGGACGAGACCAAAGAAATGGCATTCCTTGCAAACGAAACGATCACATCCGTTTCGGGTCGCGTCAGCTTTCTTTTTGAGATTGCCGATGGTGCGACAGGCTCTCCAAATAGTCGTCTTGGATTTTCAACCAAAGCACTCGATGTCGCGCCAGTTCCTCTACCCGCAGGTTTGCCCCTTTTACTCGCGGGTCTCGGAGGCCTCGCTTTATTGCGCAAGCGCTATTCGAAGTGAAACTCATACGCTTGTTCATGGCGGCCTAGCAAATTGCCAGGCTTTCTGAGTCTAAAAAATCGAAAAAAGAACTCTTGGATTAGGCTTTATCCCGAACCTGCAGTACGGCTGCAACTCAATGAGGAAGAACGGAGAGTTTTGTTGTCCTCTGATTGACAAATTGTGGAGGCAACAAGCGAATGACCATTGTCGTAACCGAGATAGTTTTGCACTGATCACATTTCTTTCAGTCGTTTGAAAATGCGCTACGAAGATGGCTTCTGGTGCGGTCTTTGTGATGCGGGTCCTCGCAGTTTTTTTGATGTGGCGCTTGGCAACGCTTGGCCGTTTCTGGTCGCCCTGCCGCGAAGTGCTCTGGACGCCGTCACGCGGGGTAGCGACTTCGCGGGACCGTTGGCCGGGTTCTCCCCTCTTTAGTGACCCGCACTATTGGCCAAATCGAAAACCGTGGACATACCTTGGAGAAGTCTGCGAACAGTTTCGCGAGTGTCTTTCCAGATAGACCAAAGATCTACGTTGCGCCGCCAGCTTCTACGGATTGGATCGCGCGGCCGCCGTTTTTGGGGAAAGCATTTCTCTCCATAGAACGTAGCCAATTTCGCGCATTCTTCTCGTTGCGCTATGTTACAATGATACTCTCATAGACGCGCGACGAGGCTTATGTGAACGTCAGGTGTTTTTGTCACGAACTGCAGCTAGATTTCCGCGTTCAGCTGGCAAAACTGCCGAAATATCACTGTGCTGATTGGCAAATTTGACCAGGCACTCGAGCGAAATGCGACAGACTGCAGTGCCTGTAAAGAATGAATGCATGTAAAACCGCAGAGCGGCCCTAAACTGCCGTTCACCTGACCGAAATGATGCTGCAGTGCGGCCGGTCAAACCTACTTCGCTGCACCTGCTCGATACCAACGCAGGTGGGTGTCCAAACAGCGGGACGAAGCTGACCTTTGAAGGGTTCGCCTGAAGATCAGCTTTGCAATGTACCGTGAGTGACACCGGTCCGGATTTGTCAGAACACAACGCGGACCATGTATTTGTTCGCGGATTGGGGGCTATCAACGATTAGTTTTCGTTGAATTGCGAGGAGAATTTGCTGGTTTCGCATCGCCAAGCCTGGTGACATGTTGCTGCTTCGCGGAAGTCTCCGGGTCCTCGCATGTACCTGTGAAGTAACACCCCTGGCGCGTCTCAGCATTGGGAAAGCTCAAATCAGGAATACTAATAGTCATAGAAGAGGCCGGAGTTACGGCGCCGAAAACGGACGTTGCAGAGAGGACTGCAGCGATGGCGATGGATTTAAGGGAAAGGGTCATTACGTGTTCTCCTGTCGTTTGGTGAGATCACGCTGCCCCATCGCCGTGGGATGTTTCATGAGACGGATTGCTCAAGATCGTTTGGGCAATTTTACCCATGTCTTTTCATGCGCGCGATGTAGACTGTGCCCATGTCACAGATTGATTTGTCGCCGGAAGAGCTTTCAGACCTCATTGGCCTAGTCTACGATTCCGCCTTTGAAGAGGTGCAGTGGCAATCGCTTTTAGCCCGCATCTGCACGTTTTTTCCCGGGGTCGGTGGATTTGCTTACGGCATAGATGGGGATAAGATTGTGCCAGCTTTTGCCAAAGCCGGAGAGGGGACACTTCTTCTTTCAAAGCCCATTCCGCTCGATCTCAAGACCAAAGAGGGTTTGACCTGTGCGGATGCGACTGCGCTGACTCCGAACGGGTATGTCGGGCGTACCAAGGTGGTTTTTGATGAGGCCGAGTGGGTTCAGTCTTTGGTCTACCGCAATCACGTCAGCCCGGCGAAGTTTCATCATTTGCTTCAGATGAAGGTCGATCACAACGGCAAACGCAGCGCGCTTTTAACTTTTGCGACACCTAAAGACCCGGTGCTGGAAGAAAAAATGCATGACCCGCTGTTTAGGATGCTCATACTTCTTGCACCTCACGCTGTCAGAGCAAGTCAGCTTGCCCGAGCGCTCGCGTTGGCCAAGAAATCCGCCGAGGTGTTCAGCGGCTTTCTCGATGGGATCATCCTGCCGATGCTGGTGACGGATGCGCAGGGCAAATATCTGTTTGGCAACGCGGCAGGGCGGCGGGTTCTAGAACGCGGTGCTCCGTTCCGCCTGGCACGTGATGGGCGATTGAAGCTGACCGACGAATACGACACAGCCGATCTTTTGCACAAGCTGGCGCTAACGGATCGCGACCTGGTGCAAAGCGGTATGCTGGTAGAGACTGATGACACACCGCTGATGCTCGCTATCTCTCCGTTTCGCCCATCGATGCGAGATGCCAGTGCCATAGACAAGCACCTTCTTGATGAGGAACGCATGTTTGCCATCTTCGTCGGCCAGTCTGAGCAAGATGCCGTGAACATCGGTCTTCTGGAAGACGTCTTCGACCTGACTAAACGCGAGGCCCAAGTTTGCAAGCAACTTCTATCGGGCGAAAGCGTGGCGGCGATCGCACAGGCGTCTGGTCGGTCCCCCAAGACTGTCCGCAATCAAATCCAGATGATTTACGAGAAAATTGGCGTGTCTTCGAACGCAGAACTCATGGAAAGCCTGTCTGTTTTCAAAACGGTTGGAACCATGTTTGACGGTCAACCGAGTGGCGCTAGCGACGGCCACCTACGCCTAGATGTAAGCCAATAGTGTGTGGTGCGACATCAAAACAGCGGCCGTTTAGACAACTATGGGCTCAATTCTGTGGCTTAGGTTGGATTGAGAAAACTCAGCATCGTTTTTGAACTTGAATTGAACCTGCATAAAAAAACCCCGCAAACGCGGGGTTTCGAAGCGCGTCAGGCACAGATCAGCCCTGGCGGGCTTTGAACCGGCGTTGGGTTTTGTTGATGACGTAGACGCGGCCCTTGCGGCGCACGACACGGCAATCGCGATGACGGTTTTTCAGGGACCGCAGCGAATTTTTGACCTTCATGGGTCGTCTCCTTTGTCGCGGCGCTTCGGCGCCTGGTTGTCTGTCCCGAACGAACGGGAAGATGATACGTGGTGGGCGATACAAGGTTCGAACTTGTGACCCCTTCGATGTCAACGAAGTGCTCTACCACTGAGCTAATCGCCCTTTGACCGGACCAGAAAATAGCCTTTTGGCGTGGCAAGCTGTCTCGCCCCGGTGACGGGAGCGTATAAAAGGACTCGTTTGGTGGATCAAGGGCTTTTAGGCGGCCGTTTTCCAGCTATTATCTGCGAAGGAGAAAAGATGCCGCAGACAGCATTCACACTGAGCAAACCTACGAGGCGGACAACGGCTGTTGTCTTCGCCTCGCCTCATAGTGGACGCAACTATCCTTGGACCTTCATGCGACGCAGTGCGCTTGACGAATTGGCTTTGCGAAGTTCAGAGGACGCTTTCGTGGATGAGCTGTTCGAGGATGCAACGCAATACGGCGCTGCCTTCATCAAAGCTGGCGCGCCGAGGGCCTATGTCGATCTGAACCGTGCGGCGGATGAATTGGACCCGGTGCTGATCGAAGGGGTCCGGAAGAACGGGCACAACCCGCGCGTTTCATCGGGCCTTGGGGTCATTCCTCGCGTGGTTGCCAATGGGCGGGTCATTTACGATGGAAAGATCCCGCTATCGGAAGCCAAGCGTCGAATCGACACGTACTGGCACCCATACCATGCTGAGTTGAAAGCGCAGCTCGATCAGGCTTACGCCATGTTCGGGAAGGCGATTCTCGTCGATTGCCATTCCATGCCGCATGAAGCGATGGACTCGGTTGTACGCAGCGGTATCAAACGACCCGAGATTGTGCTGGGCGATCGCTTCGGCGCGGCGGCAAGTGAAGAAATTGTGGATCTTGTAGAGCAGGCTTTCTCCAGCGCCGGTTTGGCTGTGACACGCAATACGCCCTTTGCAGGCGCTTTTATAACGCAGCATTATGGGCGTCCCACGAGCGGCCGCCATGCCGTTCAGATTGAGATCGATCGGTCGCTTTATATGAATGAGCGCTTGGTCGAGCCGAATGAGAACTTTGCTGCGTTCAAGAAATTGCTGGCGAGCGTCATTCCGCAGCTTGCCGACATTGGCCGACCAGCACAAGCTCAGCGCCTCGCGGCCGAGTAGATTACCGCAACGCACGACCCTTCAAGATCGCATCGGCCCCGAACCTGTCGCGGATTGAATCTGTGGCCTTCTCGGTCCGATTTCGTTTTTCCGCGTCCGGATCCAGCAAGTCACCCGATACATCCGCCTGCGCTTCGGGGCACAGCTGGGACAGTCCCACTCCGAGCAAACGAAACGCGTCGTCGCCCTCTATGTTGCTGAGCAGTTCCTGCCCCGACCTGAATATCGTATCGGCCATCTGCGTCGCCTCTCTGCGTGAAACCCGCCGGGTCAATAGAGAATGATCAGTTCTCTTGAGCTTCAACGTGACGACGCGCCCGGCAATGCCCTTCGCCTTTGCCCGATCGGCGACCTTCTCGCTCATCCGCCAAAGATGCCCTTCCAGAATGTCGCGATCCGCAATGTCCTCATGAAAGGTCGTCTCGTTCGAAATCGATTTAATCGGCTCATGTGCCGAGACATTTCGGTGGTCCTCGCCCCTTGCCAAGTGCCATAAACGCTCGCCCATCGCGCCGAACCGTGCGGTCAGGTCCTCGCGCTCCCATCGCAGCAGGTCTGTAAACGTCCTGATACCGCTCTTCTCCAACGCGGCACCTGTCGCCTGCCCGACGCCCCAGATCAGGCCGACCGGCTTGTCCCGCAGAAACTCTGCCGTTTCTGCCTTGCCAATGACGGAAAACCCACGTGGTTTATCGAGATCAGAGGCCACCTTCGCCAGAAACTTGTTGTGGCTGAGCCCGACGGATCCGGTGAGTCCCAGCTCGTCCTTCATTCGTTTTGTGAGCTGGGCCAGCATCACCGCTGGCGGCGCATGATGTAGACGGGCTGTGCCCGATAGATCAAGGAACGCCTCATCCAGAGAAAGAGGTTCGATGCTCGGGGTCAGCTCTTCCATCATCGCCCTGATCTGTCGCGAGGCTTGGGCATAGAGCTCCATCCGTGGCTTGATGATAACAGCATCCGGGCAGAGTTTCAGCGCCTGGAACATCGGCATCGCGGATCGCACCCCTCGGATCCGCGCCACGTAACACGCGGTTGAGACAACCCCACGTCGACCTCCGCCGATAATGACCGGTTTATCGGCCAAAGACGGATCTTCGCGCTTCTCGACACTGGCATAGAACGCATCGCAGTCCATATGCGCCACGGACAGATCGAAAAGCTCGGGATGTGAAATCACGCGCGGGCTACGGCAGACGGGGCAACGCGATCCCGTTTCGAATTGGTGCAGGCAATCACGGCACAGGGCAGGCATGGGATCACTCTAGTCTCAATCGGGTACCGCGTCAGCCCAAAGCGCGCCTTAGGCGATTTCGGCGAGGATCGCCTCCGCGGCTTCTGCGGGGTTCGGTGCCGACCAAACCGGGCGACCGACAACGATATGATCCGCGCCTTGTTCTAACGCGTAGGACGGCGTGGCGAGCCGTTTTTGATCACCTGCCTCGCTACCCACTGGGCGGATACCGGGCGTCACGATCAGGCGTCCGGCGGCCTCGGGCAGATCGCGGATCAGCCTCGCCTCTTGCGGGGAAGCGATGACCCCGTCCGCCCCTGCCTCAAAAGCTCGCGAGGCACGTTCTTTGACGATGTCCTTGATCGCGCCATCGGCGATCAGGCAGCTATCGAGGTCACTGCGATCCAGAGACGTCAGTACCGTTACTGCAAGGATCTTGAGCTCTTTGCCGCTGGCGCCTTCTTTCGCGGCGCGTACAACGGGTGGATCGCCATGGACGGTCAGAAAATCAAGATCGAATTGCGCTAGGCCGCGCACGGCGGCCTCGACCGTCGCACCGATATCGAAAAGCTTCATATCAAGGAAAATGCGTTTCCCGTGATCGCCTTTCAGCTCATTGGCAAGCGCGAGGCCCCCACCGGTCAACATCCCCAGACCGATCTTGTAAAAGGAGACGGCGTCGCCGAGGGTTTTGGCCATTTCCAGACCGGCCAGCGCGTGAGGAAGGTCAAGGGCAACGATCAGACGATCATCTGCTTGCATGGGCGCGCTCCTTTTTCGTTGGGCTTGTGGCGTCTGCTGAGGACATCGTCAAGCCGCCTGGTACATGCCTGCAATTCTACGAATCTCTGGCGGTCCGCGTCTTGAACATCACGGCCGCGTTACCCACTTAACTTACAAAGGTCCTGACCATGTCGCATGCCTATTTCAGGGTGCACGGATAGAGGGACGCTTATGAAGGAGAGATGAGATGGACTTATCGAAGTTCACTGAACGCTCACGCGGGTTCGTTCAAGCCGCCCATGTGATCGCAACGCGGGAAAGCCACCAGAAATTGGCGCCCGAACATATTCTGAAAGCCTTGATGGATGATCCCGAAGGATTGGCGAGCAATCTGATCCGTCGTGCGGGAGGCGATCCTGACCGTGTCGTTCAGGCCCTCGATTTAAGCCTGGGAAAAATCCCGAAAGTGTCGGGGGATGCCGGGCAGGTCTACACGGATGGACAGACAATCAAGGTGCTCGATGAGGCGGACAAGCTGGCCAAGAAGGGCGGAGACAGCTTTGTGCCCGTGGAACGCATCCTGACGGCTCTCGCGATTGTCAAAAGCCCCGCGCGCGAGGCGCTGGAACAGGCGGGCGTAAGCGCGCAAACGATCAACGAGGCGATCAATGACGTTCGCAAGGGCCGGACAGCCGATAGCGCGTCTGCCGAGGATACCTATGAAGCGCTTGAAAAATACGCCACGGATCTGACCAAGGCCGCCGAAGAGGGTAAGATCGATCCGATCATCGGGCGCGATGACGAGATCCGGCGTGCGATGCAGGTTTTGAGCCGCCGCACCAAGAATAACCCGGTTCTGATCGGCGAGCCTGGCGTGGGTAAGACCGCGATTGCCGAGGGTCTGGCTCTTCGGATCGTGAATGGGGATGTGCCCGAAAGCCTGCATAACAAGCGGCTGCTGGCGCTGGATATGGGCGCGTTGATCGCCGGCGCGAAGTATCGCGGCGAATTCGAAGAGCGGCTAAAAGGCGTGCTGAGCGAGGTGACCTCTGCGGCGGGCGAAGTGATTCTGTTCATTGACGAGATGCATACTCTGGTAGGCGCCGGAAAGTCTGAGGGCGCCATGGATGCGGCCAACCTGATCAAGCCAGCTCTCGCGAGAGGCGAACTACATTGCATCGGCGCAACGACGCTCGACGAGTATCGCAAGCATGTTGAAAAGGATGCGGCTCTCGCACGGCGGTTCCAACCTTTGGTAGTCAGCGAGCCCAGCGTCGAGGACACGGTATCGATCCTGCGCGGCATCAAAGAAAAGTATGAATTGCATCACGGCGTCAGGATCTCGGATTCGGCGCTGGTCTCAGCGGCGACACTTAGCCATCGCTACATCACAGACCGGTTTCTGCCCGATAAGGCGATCGATTTGGTGGATGAGGCCGCGTCCCGCCTTCGCATGGAAGTAGACAGTAAGCCCGAAGAGCTAGACGCGCTCGATCGCGAGATTTTGCAAAAGCAGATCGAGGCCGAGGCGCTGAAGAAAGAGGATGATGCGGCGAGCAAAGACCGTTTGGAAAAGCTCGAGAGCGAATTGGCCGATATGCTGGAGCGTTCATCGCAGATGACGGCGCAATGGCAGGCCGAGCGTGACAAGCTCGCCTCGGCGCGAGATATCAAAGAGCAGCTTGACCGCGCACGAATTGAACTGGAGACCGCCAAGCGGGATGGCAATCTCGCAAGAGCAGGGGAGCTATCTTACGGCGTAATTCCTGGCCTCGAAAAACAATTGGCGGATGCAGAGCAGGCAGAGACCGAAGGTGTGATGGTCGAAGAAGCCGTGCGGCCGGAACAGATCGCGCAGGTGGTTGAACGCTGGACGGGCATCCCGACCGCCAAAATGCTGGAAGGCGAACGTGAGAAACTGCTCGGGATGGAAGAAAATCTGCATGGTCGTATAATAGGACAGGACGCTGCCGTGAAGGCTGTGGCGAACGCCGTGCGTCGCGCGCGCGCGGGTCTTAACGATGAGAACCGACCGCTCGGCAGTTTCCTTTTTCTTGGACCTACTGGTGTTGGCAAGACAGAACTCACCAAGGCCGTGGCCGAATTCCTGTTTGACGATGACAGCGCGATGGTGCGCATCGACATGTCCGAATTCATGGAA